>NZ_DATMTE010000136.1:0-7672 GCF_035564935.1 Chitinophaga sp.
AAGGATAACGGCGTTGGCGTTTACGTTAGTGATCACTACGCCATTGATGCCGATGGAGGCATTTGCCCTGGCATAATCAATATAACGCTGATCAATATACGAAGGAAGCGTATGCCAGTTCCATATAGAGAAACCGGCGTAACCTCTTTCAACCGTTCTGTCGGGGTTGTCCCAGTGATCCAGCATACGTAAACGGATCTTGGGCGAGGAGATGATATGCAGTTGCCGGATGGGCTGTGCAGTTTGCAGGAGACGCAGGAAATGAAACGCGCCGTAAAGTACGCCCTGTTCGGTATTGCCGCTGATAAGTGTACACTGTTTGCCGTTAATTATTTTGGAGATAATAACGAATCCTTCCTCACCTGCGCTTTTCAGTTCTGTGGTTAGCCTTGCATTGCGGATCAGTAAAGAGGTGTGGGGAGTACCTGCAATGATGGCGCCGTTGCGGGGCACGGAGGTATTGGTATCTATTTTAGTTTGAAGTAAACCGGACAAACCTGCATACAACTCTTCCCTTACAATTTTCATAGTAGCGGAGGAGCCGTCTGTTATGATGCCGGTAATGTTTTCACGATAGGATGCAAGCTGCGCTTTATTGCTAACGGGCTTATATCTCAACCAGAGCTCATACCCGTTTTCTCCTTTTGTTATAAGGAAGCAGTACAGGCATAAAATCAATAACGTGGTCTTTTTCATATATTTTATGCACTTTTTCGCAATCGGTTGCGTAAATATCTCAAAAAAACTTATTTCCGCAATTTCTTTTTCAGGGAAGAGGCCCTGATCACCATATCCGCCCGCAGGGTAATGGCATCGGTGGTATACAGGTTACTGATCCCTTTAAGATGATTGATTAAATAGGTGGCGGCGGTATTGCCGATGCTATCGCCCGAATAGTCCATGGTAGTGAGATTGGGCTCAATCACCCGGCTGATGGGGTCATTGTTGAAACCGGCAAAGGCAATATCCTCGGGGATCCGGAGTCCCGCTCCTTTGAGCGCAAGCATGCAATACACGGCGGCGGTATCATTGGCAGAGAAAACGGCATCCGGCCGCTCTCCCGGGGGCAGATCCAGGATATACCTGGCAGCTTCGGCTCCGGCCTGTTCTGAAAGCGTGCTTGTCAGGTACAGTTTTTCCGAAACCGGCAGGTGATGGTCGCGGAGGGCTTGCCGGTAGCCGTTCAGCCGCTCCTGGTACACATTCCGCAACAGGTTACCTCCAAGATGCATGATCCGCCGGCAACCCTGCTCTATCAGGTGCCTGGTAATATTATAGGCCGCCTCAAAGTTATTGATACCAACGGAAGTGCTTTCCTCATGCGGATAAATACGGTCGAAAAAAACAACGGGGATCTTCCGCTTGAAAAACGGTTCCAGGTGATGGATGTCGGTTGTATTATAGGAGAGGGAGATGAGTAACCCGTCTACTCTCTTATTAAACATTGTAGCAGCATTACGCTTCTCTTTCTCCACATCTTCCAGCGATTGCGCTATAATAAGGTTGTAACCATGCCTGTTGGCGGCATTTTCCATACCGGCCAATACAGACGACATGAAGTGGCTGTTAAGGCGGGGCACCAACACGCCCAGGGTATGGGTATGTCTGCTCCTTAAACTGCTGGCAAATGTATTGGATTGATAACCAAGTGTTTTGGCGGCTTCAGAGATCTTTTTCCGGGTGTTTTTGCTGATCATGGGATTGTTTTTCAATCCCCTGCTCACGGTGGCAGCCGAAACATTCAGGTATCTGGCTATATCGTATATCGTTACTTCCCGGTCTTCAGACATTTTAGTGCTACTTGTTCATCAAAGAAAATGAACTTTTTTTGAATAAAAAAATGCAATCGGTTACGTAACTCCGGATTTTTCTTATATTCGTTTCGCAAGGGCGGGTTATGACCCGCTGTTATCAATCAAAATTCTGAATAAAACTCCCGTTATGAAACAACTTAACTGCCATCCAGGTATTCCCTTATCCGGCTAGCCAACTGTAGCATCTTTTATTGTTAAGGCGAGCCGCCAACATATATCGACTGATTGATAGCTTAAACTCAAGGAAGCAATAGTATCGGTCCGACCTCCTATTTCCATTTTTATAATTGTCCAAAAGACACTAATCGTTATGAAAAAAACTGAAAAACAAAAAAACAAAACGGGCATTGTCAGGCTTTCTGTTAGCCGGATATTGACCATTGCCCTTTTTACCACCTGTTTTTTATCCCGACCAACCGGCTCATTTGCCCAGGATAAAACGATAAGGGGCCGTGTTACCACAGAAGCCGGTGATCCAATTCCCGGCGCATCGGTAATAATAAAAGGTACCAACAAAGGACAGACCACGAAAGCCGGCGGGGAGTTTTCTATTACTGTACCCGGCGGCGCAGTACTTATCTTCACAAGCATCGGATATGCCAATAAAGAAATTACGGTAGGCGATAACACTACTATCAATGTACAGCTGCTGCCCGCAACAACAGACATCGGTGAAGTAGTAGTGGTTGGATATGGAACGCAAAAGAAAAAAGACCTGACCGGTGCCGTGGCCAGCGTAAACCTTGAATCGTTGCGGCAGGCGCCCAACACTAATATCGGCCAGTATCTCCAGGGAACAGTACCCGGACTGAACGTAGGCATATCTACTGTTGCCGGCGGCACCCCGCCCATCTCCATCCGCGGACGTGTAACACTCAATGGTAACCAGAATGTACTGATGATCTTCGACGGTATCCAGTACACCGGCTCCCTTTCCTACATTAACCCGGATGATATTGCTTCTATAGATGTGCTGAAAGATGCCAGCTCTACGGCAGTATACGGGGCACAGGCGTCTAACGGCGTTATCCTGATCACCTCCCGGAAAGGAAAGATCAACCAGAAACCACGCATCGCTTTTTCTACTTCCTATACCAGCCAGTACCCGACCATCGGCAACCTGAAACCATACGATCGTGAAGGGTATCTTAATTATTTAAAAGAAGCATTTTACGATAAGGCATACCTGGCGCCGGATTATACGACGCCTAATCCCGATTTCAAAATTGAAGACGTGGCGGATAACAGTATCCGCGACGGACAAGGCAAACTCCTGCCTAATAATTACGACTGGTTTGGCGAAGGCACCAACACCGGTACCATCGCGGAAACTAACCTGAGCATCTCCGGCGGCGGCGATCGCGTTAGCTACCTGCTGTCCGGTAGCCTGGTAGATCAGAAAGGCTTTATCATAAATGATAAGTTCAAAAGAAAATCTATCCGCGCAAATATTGAAACAAGACCGCTGACCTGGTGGAAAGTAGGCCTGGTTTCTTCTGCAGCATTTATTAACCAGGATGGCGCGGAACCCTCTTTCGGCAGCCTGCAGCGCATGACGCCATTAATTGTTCCATACGACGCCACCGGTAAACTGATCCCGTTTCCCATGAATACGCTGGAACCAAATCCGTTTACTACCTACGACGTGGACGACTACGACAGAACCAGCTACTACTTTGCCAATATATATACCGATATAGATTTCCCTTTCCTGAAAGGACTCAATTACCGGATGAACTTCGGTAACAACTACCGCCTGTCGAAACACTTCTTTTCCAGTGTTTATGATGCGGGGCAGACAGGCAGGGCCTACAAAGAATTTCAGGATTATTATGATTATACCTTTGATAATATCCTTACTTATTCCAAAACATTTGGTCATCATGATATCACCGCCACTGTATTGTATGGCGCAGTAGGAAGAAGGTCCGACAGCACATTTTCCGAAGCAAGAGGATTTCCGCGCCTTACGCTCAGCTACAATAATCTTTCCCAGGGCACCAACCAGTTTGCACAGTCGGGCGCATGGGAAGAACACCTCGCTTACCAGATGGCCCGTGTAAATTATAAGTTCAGGGATAAATACCTGCTTACCGCCATTGTACGCCGTGATGGCTTTTCAGGGTTTGCAAAGAATAATAAGTACGGCACCTTCCCGGTACTGGCACTGGGCTGGGTAATGTCGGAAGAGAATTTTATGAAAGGAATAACGCCGCTTAACTATCTTAAACTGCGTGCAGGTTATGGTGTAACCGGGAACCAAACCTCTCGCTACACCTCCATTGCACGGGTTACCACCAGTGCGGCTTATGTATTCGGTGATGGCGGTACCACGGCTTTCGGTCAGCAGGTTTCTTCCCTGGGAAATGATAACCTGAAATGGGAACGCACCAGGGGCATGAATGTGGGTATCGACTTCGCTGCCGCCAACAGCCGGCTTACCGGTACGCTGGATTATTACCGCAACAATACTTATGACCTGCTCTATAGCGTGGCTATTCCCGGTGCAACAGGTTTCAGCAGCATCACTACCAACCTTGGCCAGATCCGCAACGCCGGCTTCGAAACATCTTTAACTTATAACGTTATCGATAAGAAGGATTTCAAATGGGCTGCCACCTTCAATTTCTCCGCCAACAATAATAAGATCATTACACTTACCGGCGTAGACGCAAACGGAGATGGAAAAGAAGATGACCTGGTATCCAGTTCATTGTTTATCGGCAAATCCATCCAGGCAATATATGATTATAAACTGGATGGTATTTACCAGCTTGGCGACACCCGAATCCCGGGCTTCCCGGTGGGATCTGTAAGGATTGTGGACCAGAATAAGGACAACGATATCACACAGCAGAACGACAGGGTTTTCCTTGGCCGCAAAGAACCCGCATACCGCATGAGCTTATTCCAAACCTTTAACTGGAAGGCTTTCACACTCAGCTTATTTGTTAATTCGGTTCAGGGCGGTAAAGACGGTTACCTCGGCAATAATAACCCCTCGTTTTTCCGGGAAGATAACAGCATCCGGGTAAATAATCTCCGGGGAATCGACTTCTGGTCGCCTTCTAATCCAAATGGTAAATACCCGAGAAACATTTCCGGCTCCCGCGCGAAGATTGAACCTAATATGTACCAGGACAGGAGCTTTGTAAGACTCCAGGATGTGTCGCTTTCCTATGACCTTGCCAGTTTGCTGAAGAAATTCAAAGCACAGTCGATCAACCTGTATGTAAGCGGCAAAAACCTTTACACCTGGACCAAATGGGAAGGATGGGATCCTGAAGCCGTTGATAACGACGGTAACCCGATGGGATTGATCATCGGCGGAAGGCCGGTATTAAGAGGCTTTACCGTAGGACTGAATATCGTTTATTAAACACCACGTTGTAAAAATATTTTTATGAAGACATTATACCGGGTTTCACTCATATTGTTGCTTTGTTCGCCCGTGACCTCCTGCCGGCACGACTTCCTGGATGAAAAAGCGCTGTCGTTTCTCAGTACTTCCAATGCATTCAAAACAGCAGAAGATTTTGATGCGTCTGTCAATAACCTGTATGGCCTTGTCAGGAGTGAGTTTTATACATCCAGCGACTGGCAGCCGATGCAGTATCTGTATCGTACAGATATGGCCGTTGAAGTATCAGTAGGTAGTAATCCTAACCTTTCTGCTGAATTTGGTCCCAATGGAACACTTACCAACAATCACTGGAACCAGCTGTATAAAATTGTAGCCGAAGCGAATACTATCATCGACCGTATTCCCGCTTCACAGTTATCAGATGCCGATAAGGTGCTGTTTGAAGCAAAAGGAAAGTTCTTCCGGGCATTTGGTTACCGTACACTGGTGTATTTATATGGAGGAGTACCGCTGGTACTCAACGAGGTGGTAGGAGAGAAAACTGATTTTGTGCGGGCAAAGAAAGAAGAAGTGTTAGCACAAATTATTGCCGACCTGCAATTTGCCGCAGATAAACTGCCCGGCATCACAGCAGTGAAAGATGGAGAAATATCCAATCGTGCGGCGCAACACCTGCTGGCGGAAGTATATCTGGCAGCAGGCCAGTTCCAGAATGCAGTAACTGCTGCATCCGCAGTAATTGACGATCCGGCCACCGACCTGATGAAAAACCGGTTTGGCTCCCGTTCAACAGTTACGCCCGGAGACGTATACTGGGACCTGTTCCAGGCAAAAAATCGAAACAGGAAAGGCGCCGGTAATACAGAAGGCATTTGGGTGGTGCAGCTGGAAACAGATGTGCAGGGCGGGTCTGCCGTATCTACAGCAATGGCAGGCAACTACCAGATGGAACGTGTTCATGTGCCACTCTACCGTGATATGCGGGTGAACGGCGTGGCCTTGTTTCAATGGCCCATTGGCGATTATACCGGCGGCAGGGGCGTTGGATTTCTACAGCCCTCCCGGCATTTTGCAGACGAAGTATGGAAAAGTGATTTCAATAATGATATCCGGAATGCGAATCATAATTTCGTAAGGGAAGTGGTGGCCACAAATCCTGCAAGCCCCTTCTTCGGTCAGGTAATTTCTACACAAAACCCTCCCCCCGGTGCCGGTATCACATTTCCTTCCAGGGTGTTTTATCCTTACCAGTCGAAGGCTACCACGCCTTTCAATCACCCGGCTGGATTATACGTGAACCCCGCATCTACCGATCCCATCAAAAAGTATGAGTTAAAAGCTACGGCAGGTGGTACATATGCCGACCAGTATATTTTCCGGTTGGCGGAAACTTATTTACTGAGGGCAGAAGCTTACCTTGGCTTGGGCAATACCGGTGCAGCGGCAACAGATATCAATGTGGTGCGCGCCAGGGCCAATGCCTCACCGGTGCTGGCAGGAAATGTTACTATCGATTATATCCTCGATGAAAGATTAAGGGAACTGGGTGTGGAAGAGAAGAGAATGCTAACGTTGATGCGTATGGGAAAACTGTATGAACGTGTTAAGAAGTATAATCCTTTTTACGGCGTGAATATGGAGCCCCGCTTTAATTTATGGGCTATCCCCCAGGGAGAGATCGAAAGAAACAGAGGCGCTGTGCTGGAACAAAACCCTGGCTATAATTAATCAATTATTTTAAGTGCATAAACCTGGATACATGCCTGTTACTTTATTCCGCTTTGTGTTTCGCGGTATTGCTTATATGTTTTTGTTTGGTTTACTATCAGCAGTTAGTTGCAGGAGCACCCGCCCGGCAGCGGACAAAATAACTCGCGGAGCATCAATGGTCCGGGAGCGCATCAGTATCAATAATGGCTGGAAATTTTTCCGCTATCATTCAGATCCCGATCACCTGGTGTATGATGTGCGTCCTGAAGTGACCGACCGCAATGATAACGTAGTAGCCGATAGCAAGCCCACCGAATCTGTAGCGGTAAAAACATCGGCAGATGTGTTAAAGGATTGGATACTGCCTTCCTGTAATGATTTTATTGCGGATCCGGCCAAACATCACCGGCGCCCGCAAGGCAACCCGGGCGCTGATTTCCCTTTCGTGCAAAACAACTTCAATGACCAGGCATGGGATGCTGTTGATCTGCCACACGACTGGGCCATAGCAGGACCGTTTTACCACGAAGCCAACGCCATAGTAGGAGGGGGAATGGGCCGGCTGCCGGTGCAGGGCGTAGCCTGGTACCGCAGGAAACTGGATATCCCGGCAGCTGATAACGGGAAACATATTTACCTGGACATAGATGGCGCGATGTCTTATGCAATGGTGTGGATGAACGGCCATTTGGTGGGAGGATGGCCTTACGGTTATAACTCTTTCCGCCTGGATCTTACGCCGTATATCCGGCCCGGCGGGGATAACCAGCTGGCGGTACGACTG
>NZ_DATMTE010000137.1:0-7048 GCF_035564935.1 Chitinophaga sp.
AAATTTCAAGTTTCGGACGGCAAAGGTAACTATATTACCTTTACAAAACAAACTAAATGTAGTTTTTCCGGTGAACTGCAAATATAAGCACCTTTTATCACAGATAATCACTTGATTTTTTCTCATTTTTTCCAACCAGCGTATCAAAAAACGAGCGATATTTGCAATCCCATATATTAATATATTGGGACCAACAGAAAAGTATTTGAACTGAAGATCAGCAAAACTCGTTGTAAATGAAGGACTTCTCATTCGTCACTAACTCACATCCTGCTTACATTGAATCGTTATACCAGGATTTCCGCAAAGATCCCAACTCTGTAGACCCGGATTGGGTTAAATTTTTCGAAGGATTTGATTTTGCAGTATCCAATGTTAACGGCAAAGCGGCGGCAGCGCCGGTAGCAGGAGGCAGCACTTCGTTGCCGGTGAGCGACGACCAGCTGGCGAAAGAACTGGGTGTATACCGCCTGATACAGGCGTATCGCAAAAAAGGCCATTTAATTGCTAAAACCAACCCCATCCGTGAAAGGAAGGACCGCAAGGCCAACCTCGACCTCGCCAGTTTTGGATTAGGGGACGCTGATCTTAAAACAGAATTTTACGCAGGAACCACCATCGGTGTGGGCAAAACCACCCTGGAAAAGATCGTTGCTTACCTGCAGCAGATTTACGCCGGTTCCGTAGGACTTCAATACACCTACATCAACGACCGGGTAAAGGCAAAGTGGATGGAGAAAGAGTTTGAAACGATCATGCAGCAGCCTTTATCCCTGGAACAACGCAAACGCATCCTGCAAAAGCTGAACCAGGGCGTTATTTTCGAGAAGTTTCTTCATACAAAATATATCGGGCAAAAGCGTTTTGGCCTGGAAGGCGGCGAAGCCACCATTCCCGCGCTGGATGCTATTATCAACGTGGCAGCTGAATACGGCGTGCAGGAATCTGTGATAGGAATGGCGCACCGCGGCCGTTTGAGCGTACTGGCTAATATCCTGGGGAAAACCTACGAACAGATCTTCAATGAATTTGAGGGCCTCGCCGTACCGGATATGACAATGGGCAGCGGCGACGTGAAATACCACCTCGGCTTCCGATCCCAGGTAACCACCCCTGCAGGCAAACCTGTTAACCTGCAACTGATGCCCAACCCTTCCCACCTGGAAGTGGTGGATCCGATCGTTATCGGATTTGCACGCAGTAAAGCAGACGTTATTTATAACAGCGATTACGATAAAATACTGCCTATCCTTATCCATGGCGATGCTGCCGTGGCAGGCCAGGGGATTGTGTATGAAGTGGAACAAATGAGCAAACTGAAAGGCTACTACGTAGGTGGTTCCATTCACTTTGTGATCAATAACCAGATCGGCTTTACCACCGATTTTGACGACGCCCGCTCCTCTGATTACTGTACCAGCGTGGCGTCTATTGTACAGGCTCCCGTATTCCACGTAAACGGCGACGATGCAGAAGCAGTGGTGAAAGTATCACAACTGGCTGCCCGTTACCGCCAGGAATTTAATGAAGATGTGTTTATTGACATGGTTTGCTACCGCAAACACGGGCACAACGAAGGAGATGAACCTAAGTTTACACAACCAAGCCTCTACGCCCTCATTGAAAAACACGCCAATCCGCGTGAAGTATATACCCAGTTCCTCCTGAACAACGGCGAATCCGATGCACAGGCACTGGCCAAGGAAATGGAGAAAAGCTTCTGGGACGACTTACAGGCCCGCCTGGATGATGTAAAACAACATCCGCTGCCTTATGTAAGCCAGAAACCTGAACAATGGTGGCAGGCCCTGCGCAAAGCTACCTCTCAGGATTTTGAGGCTTCCCCGGTAACTGCTATTAAGGAAGAAGATTTTAAACGGCTGTTCGACAGCCTGATGAAATGGCCGGATAACTTTGTACCGCTGCGTAAAGTGAGCAAACTGCTGCAGGATAAAGTAAAGCTTTACCAGGAAGAAGGTAAAGTGGACTGGGCTACCGGCGAACTGCTGGCCTATGCCAGCCTCCTGATCGAAGGAAAAGACGTAAGAATGAGCGGGGAAGATGTAAAACGTGGTACTTTTTCCCACCGCCATGCGGTATTGTTTGATGAAAATACCAATGAAACTTACAGCCGCCTTAGTCATTTGCAGGAGAACCAGGGTAAATTCAGAATTTATAACTCCCTATTGAGTGAATATGGCGTATTGGGCTTTGAATACGGCTATGCCATGGCGAATCCTAATAACCTGGTATTATGGGAAGCACAGTATGGCGACTTCGTAAACGGTGCGCAAACAGTTATTGACCAGTATATCAGCAGCGCAGAACAGAAATGGACTACGCAAAACGGCCTGGTGATGTTATTGCCACACGGCTATGAAGGTGGTGGACCAGACCACTCCAATGCCCGCCCGGAACGCTTCCTGCAACAATGCGCAGAGGAAAATATGGTGATCACCAATATTACCACTGCAGCCAATTTCTTCCATGCGTTACGCCGTCAGTTAACCTGGCAGTTCCGCAAACCTCTCATTAATTTCTCTCCGAAAGCCAATCTGCGCCATGTGGGCGCTTATTCAGCTACGGGAGAATTTACCCAGGGCGGCTTTAAGGAAGTACTGGATGATCCGTTTATCGATGATGCTGCAGTAGTAAAGAAAGTATTACTTTGCTCCGGCAAAATGTATTTTGATCTGAGTGATAAACAGGCTAAAGATGATCGTAAGGATGTAGCGATTGTACGCCTGGAACAGCTGTACCCGCTGCCGGTTAAACAACTGGAAACCATTGCACAGAAGTATAAAGGCGCTACCTTCTTCTGGGTACAGGAAGAACCGCTGAATATGGGCGCTGCAGCATTCCTGCAAATGAACCTGAAACAGATCAACTATGGTGTTATCAGCCGCAATCCGAGCGCTTCCACAGCAACCGGTTATGCAAAAGTGCATGCACGTGAGCAGCAGCAGATCATTGACACAGCTTTTAACATCTAAAAAAATTCAAAGAATAAACAGAATAACCGGGCTTTACGTTAAAGGTTAACCGCTCAACGAAAAACCTGGTATCACCATCAACTGATTAAATATGGTAATCGAAATCAAAGTCCCTACGGTAGGAGAATCTATTAGCGAGGTAACAATTGCAAAGTGGTTGAAGAAAGACGGAGATTATGTTCAGCAGGACGAGGTATTGTGTGAAATGGAATCTGAGAAAGCAACCTTCGAACTGAATGCAGAAAAGGCGGGTGTCTTGAAGATAGCCCCTGCTGCCCAGGAAGGAGCTACTTTGAAGATTGGCGATGTAGCCTGCACCATTGATACAGATGCCGCTGCACCGGCCACCGGCGCCGCTCCGGCTGCCGAACCTGCTGCAGCAGCGGGTACACCAGCGCCGGCTCCTGCGGCAGAAACACCGGCGGCGCCAGCTGTAAATAAAGGGACGATTGAAATGAAAGTGCCTACAGTAGGGGAGTCTATCAGTGAAGTAACGCTGGTGAAGTGGTTAAAGAATAATGGTGATTATGTAGAGCGTGATGAAGTGGTGTGTGAACTGGAATCGGAGAAGGCTACCTTCGAGCTTAATGCAGAAGAAGCAGGCGCCCTGATTACCGTAGCAAAAGAAGGCGATACCCTGAAAATAGGCGATGTTGCCTGCAAAATTGATACAAGCGTTGGCAGACCCGCAGGTAAAGCTGCACCAGCGGCCGCAGCTCCCGCAGCTCAGCCGGCCAAGGCTGCCCCACAACCACAGCAGGCGCCTGTTACCAGCATCCCTAATGATGTGAAAGCATCTCCGGTGGCTGCAGCAGTGATCGCCGATAAACATGTGGATCCCTCCAGCATCAAAGGTTCCGGCGCTCACGGTAAGATCATGAAAGACGATGTATTTGCTGCCCTGCAAAATCCGGGTGTGGCTATCGGCCAGGAAATGTTCTCCCGTAACGAACGCCGCGAAAAAATGAGCAACCTGCGTAAAACCGTTTCCCGCCGCCTGGTGGAAGCGAAGAATACAACGGCAATGCTAACTACCTTCAACGAGGTAGACATGACCGAAATCATGGCCCTGCGTGCCAAATACAAGGAAGTATTCAAGAAACAGCATGAGGTGAACCTCGGCTTCATGAGCTTCTTTACAAAAGCATGTTGCTTCGCTTTACAGGAATTTCCTTCTGTAAACGCTTATATCGACGGAGAAGAACTGGTATATCATGATTACTGCGATATTTCCATCGCTGTGTCCGCCCCGAAAGGACTGGTAGTACCCGTGATCCGCAATGCAGAGAGCCTGGATATGGCGGGTATTGAAAAAGCAGTAGTAGAGCTGGCTACCAAAGCCCGCGACAACAAACTGACCATGCCTGAAATGACCGGTGGTACCTTTACCATCACCAACGGTGGCGTATTCGGTTCCCTGATGAGCACACCCATCATCAATATCCCGCAATCCGCTATCCTGGGTATGCACAAAATCCAGGACCGCCCAATGGCTATCAACGGTCAGGTGGTAATCCGCCCGATGATGTACCTGGCGCTGAGCTACGATCACCGTATTATTGATGGCCGTGAATCAGTGAGCTTCCTCGTAAGAGTAAAAGAAATGCTGGAAAATCCTGAACAGCTCCTGTTTGGTAAAGATCCGCTGAAAGCATTGCTGAAACTCTAGTTTCAGCTGGTAAGATAAAATGAGATCCGGTCTGTAACAGGCCGGATTTTTTTATGCTATTTCCCCGCGGCGTCAATATTAGCCCGTATCTTCGCGTATGACCCGTTGGGAAAATTACTTAGCATCAGCAGAAAAAATTATCGGCGCCTACCAGGGCAGCCTGCCGTTACATCATTTCCTCAAATCCTTTTTTAAGGAACATCCTTATATGGGAGGGCGCGACCGGCGCTGGATTTCACAGCTGGTATATCATTACTTCCGGCTGGGGAAATGGGGAGAAACGCTTCCTGTAAAAGAGCGGATCATTACCGGTACTTTCCTTTGTGAAACTACTTCCAATGATTTCCTGGCTGCTATCCGTCCTGCCTGGAATGAACAAGTGGCATTACCGCATGCAGACAAGGCGGCATTGCTGCCTGTTCCCTTAACTCCTGCGGCGTTGTTCCCGTTCTTAACTGAATTGGCGGACACGATAGATGCTAACGCATACGCCTATACTATTTTAAAACAACCGCGGTTATTTATCCGGGCGCGCAATAATAAGCTCGATAAAATATTGCCGCTGCTGGATAAGGCAGCCGTTGTATATGAGGTATTTTCCAACAACGCCACTATAGCCTTGCCCAATGGCACTAAAATAGAGGTGATAGTGCCGGAAAAAAGCTGGTATGAAGTACAGGATGCTTCCAGTCAGCGTACCGGCGAATTATTCCATCCGCAAAAGCAGCAGCGCTGGTGGGACTGCTGCGCTGCGAGCGGTGGTAAATCCATCCTGCTCAAAGATCAGCAACCCGGTGTACAGTTGCTGGTATCTGATGTGAGAAGATCCATCCTGGAAAACCTGCAACAACGCTTTGCAATAGCGGGAGTGAAGAATTATGAGGCACGGGTGGCGGATCTTACCGCGGAAAACTTCCCTGCTTCCATGGGGAGCCAGCAGTTTGATGGCGTTATCCTGGACGCGCCCTGCAGTGGTTCCGGCACCTGGGGCCGTACGCCGGAAAGCATTACTTTTTTTAAAAAGGAAGAGATCGGGAAGTACCAGCAATTGCAGCAGAAGATAGCGCGAAATGTGGCGCCTTTTGTAAAAAAAGGCGGTTCGCTGATCTATATTACCTGTTCCGTTTTTAAGCAGGAAAATGAAGAAGTGGTAAAGTATATAGAATCTATCAGTGATTTGCGGAAACAGGAAGGGGGCGTGATTGCCGGGTATGATAAAGGAGCGGATACGATGTATGCAGTGAGATTATCTTAGTTTTTTGAAATAAGAAAAAGGGTGAGAAGATCTCATCTTCCCACCCTTTTTCTGTTATAACTGATTTACCAAATTATAAAACGGGTATGCTCCGCTGGATAATTCCCCCTCCAATCACATCATCGCCTTCATAAAAAACAGCTGACTGACCAGGCGCAATTCCCTTCACACTTTCATAGAAATTCACTTTTACCTGTCCGTTTTCATTGTACAGGTTACTCAGTGCGCCTTTATCTTTATAACGGATCTTCGTAACCGCTTCCATGCCTTCCGGGATCATATCATATTTACCCATGTTAATGCCGCTTACGAACATTTCACTTTTCTGCAGTTCATTTTCATTGCCTAAAACCACGGTATTGGTTTCGGGGATGATCTCGGTTACGAATACAGGGCGACCAAGGGCAATATCAAGCCCTTTACGCTGCCCAACAGTATAAAAGGGATAACCCTTGTGATGGCCAACGATCGTGCCGTCTGCCAGTACAAAATTGCCTCCGTTCACCCTTTCTTCCAGCCCTTCCACTTTTCTTTTCAGGAAGCCGCGGTAATCGTTGTCCGGAACAAAGCATATTTCATAGCTTTCGGCCTTTTTAGCCAGTTCCGGGTAGCCGAAATCAAATGCCATCTGGCGTATTTCTGTTTTGCGGTATTTGCCCAAAGGGAGAATAGTGCGGGCCAGTACATCCTGCTGGATGCCCCACAGCACATAGCTTTGGTCTTTGGTTTCGTCCAGGCCTTTACTGATCACGTAGCGGCCATTGTCGTGCTGCCGGATCTGTCCATAATGGCCGGTAGCAATAAACTCGCAATCCATGGCGTCTGCACGTTTCATCAGTGCACGCCATTTTATATGCGTGTTGCACAACACACAAGGATTAGGCGTACGTCCTGCAATATATTCCTCGACAAAATTATTCACTACAAAATCACCAAATTCATCACGGATATCCAGCACAAAGTGTGGGAACCCGTGATGCACTGCTGCAGCGCGGGCGTCGTTAAAAGAATCCAGGTTACAGCAGCCGGTTTCCTTTTTACTGGCACCGGCAGATGCATAATCCCAGGTTTTCATGGTGATTCCCACCACATCGTATCCCTGTTCATGCAGCATCAGCGCTGTAACAGTGC
>NZ_DATMTE010000138.1:0-7065 GCF_035564935.1 Chitinophaga sp.
ATAAATAATCAATCCTTTGCCGGCTTTGTTATTATTCGTAACGGCCGTACTTATTTCATAAGCCGCCGCATAAGGCCGGAGGGTAAGCGCTATACCGGCGGGATGATCACTGCCGTATGTTCCAGACAATTGCAGCGTTCCATCTTTTTGGCGGTATTCCGGCTCCATATTCCTGAAATCCCATTGCCAGAAAATTTTCCCGTTGGCTTTGGAAAAGTCGTAGTGGAGATGAATATTTTCTTTGTTGCCGCCGCTAACAGGAACAGGGCGCAGTTCCGGCCACTGGTTTGGTTTCCACAACAGCGATGCAATCAGTGCCTCCCTGCCGGTGAATACATTGCTGGCTTTATTATAAGCATGATAAATATGGAAGTTATTACCGGCTTTATCCTGTACAAAAGTACCATGCCCCGGGCATTTCCAGTTGCCGTTATCGGTAAGCACCGGGTTGTTTGCACCCTCTTCCCGGTAAGGACCGGTGATGGCTTTTGCCCGGGCTACCCGCACCTGGTAACTGCAGGATACGCCACAGCAGTTGCCCACAGAGTAAAAGAGATAATAATAGCCATCTTTTTTTAAGATGCTTTGTCCTTCCATGCCGTTGCGGGCATCATCCCTCAGCAAAGTAAAAGGCTCGCCAATGAGCGAAAGCCCGTCATCAGAAAGTTTGCTGCCCAGTATTTCAATGGGCCTGTTATCGAGGCCATAGGCTTTCCAGGTGATGTACAATTGCCCGTTATCGTTATACACAAAGGCGTCGATGGCTTCCTTGCCATATGCTATGATGATGCCATGATCTTTGAAGCCACGATCAGGATAAGAAGAGGTGGCTACGCCTATGCAGGAAACGCCGTCCGATTTTCTTTTCGCGGTATAATAAACATAGTAGGTGTTATGGTGATAGTAGTATTCAGGCGCCCAAAAGGAGGCGGTGGTCCAGGAAGGCGCTTTATCAAATAAGAACCCTGTTTGTTCCCATTGCTGCAGGTTGCCCGACCGGAAGATCGGGAAGTGAGGCCCCCATTCACTGGAGGTGCCTATGGCATAGTAGCTGTTTCCTTGCCGGATAATGGAAGGATCTGCAAAATCGCCGGGAATATTGGCCCGCACCTGCTGGGCCGTGGAAGGTTGAATACCTGACAGAAAAGTGAATAAGGCCAGTGCCGGAAGTTTAAATCTCATCTTTATCTCATTTATGGAATAACCGGCTAACGTGGATGGGAAACCGGTGGGAACAAAAATAGAAGGTTACACGGATGTTTTTTCAATAAAACATCTCATTCCTTCACTGGAAAGTCTCATTGTACCGTGTAAACGGCTTTTGTGTGCCGGTGTGGCCGGTATATCGCCCGGCAGCCGGTTTAAAAGGTATGCGTTAACAGCTCAAACCAGGCGGCGGTGGTAAGAAAGCCTGCCAGGATACTGATCCCGATAATTAAATTGATCACCCTCGTATTCAGCCTGAACTGCTCGGCTATTACACCGGAGGTGACCAGTGTGGGCATGGCTGCCTCAAAAATGCTGATCTTTGCCACATCGCCGTGCGCTTTGAGCAGCAATGCGGCGACCACCACTAATGCAGGCGCCAGGAGCAGCTTGTATAGCAGCACTACAGACACCTGGGAGATCTCTTTTCTCCAGCCGTTGAATTTTAGCTGGAGACCGATGGAAAACAGCGCCAGCGGAGCTACGGTGGCTGCCAGCTTATCAAAAAACGGTTCGGCAACAGAAAGATCGGTGATCCTGGTTAGCAAGAGGGCCAGTATGCAGCCGAGAAACGGGGGAAAAGTGAGCAATCTCTTTAAAAGAAACTTTGCACTCAGGGAATCATTGCCGGCAGCTCCGCCCTTCATGGCAGAAACAATACCGATGGTAGATAAGATGAGAAAGGTCATCTGGTCGCAGATAATGGCAATACTTATAAACTGTTCCCCAAAGTATGCGATAATCAAAGGGAACCCGATGAAGGAAGTATTGCTGTACCCGCCTGCCAGCTCCAGGGTAGCACGGGTACGTTTTGAATATTGTTTATGCCTGCAGTAAAGTGTCATGAAGCACCAGCTGCCCGTTACCACTACCACGGCGCTTAGCACCGGCAATATCATGGCGGGCGACCAGGTAACTTTGGGCAGGTATTTAAAAGATACCGCCGGTAAGGCGATGTATAATATCCAGGTATTGATCCCCTTGTGGGCTTCCGGGTGAATAAGACGCGCAGCCTTCATGATCATACCGGCCGCAATACACACGGCTATCATTATAAAATTGATCATAATAGCGCAAAGCTAGTGATCCGGCAGTGCCGGTAATTGCACTTTCTGGTAGTACAATGGCACTTTTGTACAGGGGTTTAAATGCCCTTTAAGCGAAAGGCCGCGGGGGTAAGCTGCGTATGCTTTTTAAAGAAACGGTTAAAATAGGAAGGGTCGGCAAAGCCAAGACTATAACTGATTTCTTTAATGGTAAGAGGAGAGGAAGCCAGGAGGATTTTACTTTCCGTCAGCAGTCTTTCCTGCAGCAGGTCGTGCACGGTATATCCCAGTTTTGCTTTCACGATGCGGTTAAGGTTCCTGGGTTGCAGGTTCAGGGCTGCGGCATAAAAAGAAACCGGCTTTCCCTTTTTAAAATGTTGCTCAATGAGTAATGTGAGGTTACGGATAAGATGCCTGGAGCTGTTCTTATTGGCCGGCTCCTGCATATTTTTTTGTTCATGCAGTTTATTACCCGCCAGCAGCAACAGGGATATAAAATGGAGCAGCATATTAAAGTCCTTCGGCTCCTTCAGCAGTTCTTTGCGGATCAATGCGGTGATCTGCCCGTAAAGCGCAGCTGTGTCCGCATCCAGGTCTGTAAACGGTTCCCTGCGGCCCTGCTGCATCATGCCATTTAGTTCTTCCTGCGGATGAAAGCGGGTAAACTGTTTATATACTGCTTCATCAAAAATGATCATCCAGCCATCACGCTCAAAATCTTTCATCTGGTGTACCTGCCCGGGATGAAAGAAAAACACCCTGTTGGTAAGCATACTGTATTCCTGGCCGTCAATCAGCTGGGAACCATGCCCTTTGGTGATCCACATGATCATGTAATGATCGTGCCGGTGTGCTACCATCGACAACTCATGTACATACTGATGCATGCTGATCAACTGAACAGCGTTGGTTTCCAGCAGTAATTGTCTTGGAATAAAATCTTTCATTGCAGGGCTGAAATTACGCAATAAGTGTATATTCCGGTTTTCCAATGTAGCCATACCTGTTACAAAGCGGCAGCGCACATCTTCCTTTACCATTCTTTTTTAACATCTCCTTCAGGATTATCTGTTCCAGCCGGGATCACAAATTATCTTATTTTATTATTTTTGCCGGGAATCAGTTTTTCTTAACCCTTGTTGTTGATAACGCTATGTTCCCATTTTGGAGTGACTATTATTATCTTGTTATTATATTGCAGATTGTATGTGTTATACATGTCCTGAGATCGGGCCGGAGCAGGGAATGGTTATTTTTTATCCTGTTTATACCGGTGATAGGGATAGTGGTATATTTTATCCGGGAAATTTTGCCGGATATTACCAATGGTAATATTGGTGAAAACCTGATGCGAACCTTATCGCCCAATGGGCGTATCCGGGAATGGGAAAAACGGGTACGTATATCCGATACCGTTGCCAACAAGATGCAGCTGGCAGATGCTTATGCCCAGCAGAAGCAATACGATAAAGCCATTGCGCTAACCCTGGAATGCGCCGATTCATTTACCAAAGATCCCGGTATTATTTTACAGCTGGCGCGACTGCAATTCCTGAACGGGCAGTATGCCGCAAGTATTGTCAGTTTCGATAAGTTAAATACTTTCAAAGGTGTGCGGATGAGTAAGGCAGACGATGAACTGATGTATGCCCGCGCACTGGAAGCAACAATGGAAACAGGCAGGGCGGAAGAGGAATACCAGAAAATAATCCGCGTGCACCATTCGCTGGAGGCCATGTATTACTATGGATTGCTGTTAAAGAAACAGGGCCGGAAAAGTGAAGCGAGGGCACAGTTTGAAAAAACGGGGCAGGAGCTTGACCTGCATCCCCGCTACGTGCGCCGAACCATCCGTAAATGGGTATGGCTGTCAAAAAAAGAACTGGCTACCTTATAAAAGAAGAGGCTCCGGTGGATACCGGAGCCTTTGTTTTAACGCTATAAATTACGGCCCTTTTTGGAGAGGGCACCTTAAACACAAATCAGCTTTAAAGTACGTAGTAAGCGGGTGTTGGTACCTGCTCTTCCTGTGTGATCTCCTGTTCGTGCAACATTTGCCGGAGGTCTTTTTCAATATTCCTGGCAATAGTTGTTACCGGTGTATCTGTAGGTTTATTTTCAAACGGGTCCTGCAGGTTGATCGCCATTTTTTCAATCAGCAGGAAAGATGAGGCGATGGCTACCACGAGTGGTATTTCCATAAAGCCCAGCACATCAATTAAGGCAAACGGCAATAACAGTATAAAGAAGATCACGGTGAAGTGGGTATAAAGACTGTAAGTGGCCGGGAACACGGTGTTTTTAATACGCTCGCATTTTCCCATGGAGTCACAGAGCTTCGTGATGGTCTGATCCAGGGCAATTTGCTGGTACTGGTTTATCCATCCCTGCTCCATGGCATATTTCAGATCTTTCCCATGTAAAAACAACAGGGCAGCCGGTACGTTGTCATATCTCATCACATAGTTTAATTCCCTTCTTGATAATAATCTGTCTACACCTTTGAGCGGATCTGTCTTACGTAACGATTGTCCCAGGCTATGGCACCATGCTGCCTGTCGCTTTACAAAACGCTCCTGGAAAAGGCTGAGGTCTTCCGACTGATAAGTAGCATCCATCAAGCTTAATACCTGTCTTGTCAGTGAGCGTGAATCATTTACAATGGCTCCCCATATCGTTCTGGCTTCCCACCAGCGGTCGTAGGCCTGGTTCGACCGGAACGCGAGTAATAATGATAACACCGTTCCCAGCACCATGGGTACTGCTATGGGGATCACCATGTTGGTGAAATCATATTGGTAATAAAGAATATTGATACCCAGTGAATAGATGGTCACCAGCAGGATCTCTACCCTGATTTTACCAAAAACATATTTTAAGGGGATATTATTTTTGAGTAACATAACCGTTCTTTTATTCTGTTGGCAGCAATAGCGCTGAGATGGTAGACCTGTCTACCAAGTATTTCCTTCTCTGGAGCTGAATCTTCATCTTTGGGTAATTACATTTGCTGATCAGTTTTTGCGGATCATAGCTTCTTTTGGAAGGCGCATTAAATTCATGATCGGCAGGCTGAATGATCAGGTCAATGTTTTGCGCCAGCAGGAAATTGCGTAATGCTGCGCGGGTATTGCCATGAAAAAATTCAATCCTCAGCTGGCTAATGGACGAAGAGTATTTGTTACGGATAATTTCGCAACCATCCTGGAAATCGGATGAAATGAGCTCTATATGCCTGCTGTTACGGGTGTACGTCATCAGGTCAAACAAAGAGTCCGGCATTTCCAGCGCATGCATTAATATAATGTTAACCTGCTCGCCGGGATGTTGTGCTACAATGTTGTGAACATAACTGAGTGAGCGGATGGAGAAGTCTGTTGGTATGAGTATATTTTTCATATCTGGTAGCTTTTATAACAACAAAATTATTGCTGTGAAATAAGTAACCAGTAAGAGCAGCGTTAAAAGGTAGTAAGAATGTGGTAAGAATTTGGTAAGAAAAGCGATCCCTACAGTGGAAGTTCCACCCTGATCTCGGTTCCGTGGTTTACCTGGCTGTTTACAATGATATCTCCCTTATGCATACGGATAATATTCATGGCCAGTGGCAGCCCGATGCCATATCCTTTAAAGCGGCCGGTGTTGGAGGCGCGGAAGAAAGGGGAGAAGATGTAAGGCAGGTCTTCCGGCGGAATACCAATGCCCTGGTCTTTTACGATAATAATATTTTTCTTTTCCGTAGCAGCAAGTGCAATGGACACCGGTTCATTATTGGAATATTTCACGGCATTCATTACAATGTTGCTGAGGGCCAGTTCCAGCAGTTGTTCGTTGCCTGGTATCACCAGTTTTTCTTCTTCTTCAGGAAACAGGCTGTAATCTATTTCTACTTTATTACCAGGATGCAGTTTATCGATGGTGTTTTTTACCGTGAATAAAAGTTCATCGCTGCGGATCTGTCCCCATTCCTGTTTTTTGCCATCAAAACCGGTTTGGGCCAGGTGCAGCAGGCTTTTGGTGATGTGTTCCAGCCGCCCGGCTTCATGCAGGATATTTTGCAGGGAGTAAATATATTTATCCTGGGTGCGTTCTTTATTAAGTGCCAGCTCGGCTTCACCGATAATAGCGGTAAGTGGTGTGCTCAGTTCATGTGAGGCATTGCTTACAAAGTTATTCTGTGTTTCAAAGGCCGTTTCCAGCCGGTCCAGCATATTGTTGAAGGTACCTGCCAGGTCGTTGATCTCATCGCCGCTTTCCTCTACATTCAGCCGCAGGTGCAGGTTACGGGAACTGATGCTTTTTACCTGCACCATCATTTGCCGGATAGGTTTTAAAATATATTTGGAGAAGAAGATACCGGCGCCCACCAGGATCACGCTGGAAGCCACAGAGCAGATAAGCAGGATTTTGCGGAGCCAGTCCAGGTACTCTACATTGTATTTATTAATGGCCGAAACAATAACGATATACAGGCCCTGTTTGCTTTTATACAGCACGCCTTCATAGAAACGGTCGCCTTCCCGGTAAGTGGCTTTGCTTTCACGCTGTACCTGTTGATAAAAGGAGGGAGGAAGCGTTAACTGTTCATCCCTGTGTACAGTGCCATCGGCAGCTACCTGCAGGAAATATTCTTTTTCAGCGGGTAGTTTTTCCAGGTGCTCTTCCCGGATCTCATTGTAGATCACGGAGTCGGATTCATAATAGGGAAGCGTGGCTTTTGCAGTAAGATAGGCGCGTATTTCCAGCCGTTTGTAAAAGTCCTCGAAAGAGTGCTGGTTAGTGAAATAATATACCAGTCCACTCATCATCAGGA
>NZ_DATMTE010000139.1:0-2898 GCF_035564935.1 Chitinophaga sp.
GAAAGAAACCGGATTTTGGCGCCGCTGGCTGTATGGCATGGTTATAGGTATCTAAAGAAGGCATCCGCTATTATGGACATTCATTACCTGTTAACTGGAAAAAAAATATCCAATATAAAATTATTAATCAGCAGCTTTCCATTACCGCTGGCTCATCTCCGGCACCTGACTTTAAATTAAACCTATATGATACTGATTTGCAGGACAGATCTGATATCCTCTTCCAACTGCTTTCCAATTATTACTCCAGGAAAATCTATATACACGATTCAATGCCTTCCTTCGGTTGTTAAATAATCCCGGATGAAACTTACATTCACAAGTATTCTATTGGGGAGAATATCCGGGTAACAGCGGAAAAAATGACACGCTGAAGAAAACCAATTCTCATTTTTTGAATTTAGAGGGTTACCCTTTGAATACACAATTTTACCAGCTTATTAATGTAGTTATTTAGGGTGTCAATAAACTTAAAACGCGATAAAATAGCATCTACAGTCTGCGGTATACTTCCGGAATGATAATCTACGGTTAAAATAAAATGTCCTATTTTTACAGTAACATTCATTCTACGCCAACGTGACTAAAACAAAACATATCGTTATACTCGTCCCCCCGCAAACCTCATTATTAGATGTAGCGGGCCCGCTGGAAGTCTTCTCCAAGACCTCCGACTATATGACGCGGCATAGAAAGGCAAAGGATAAATACTATACAACACACCTGGTATCCATGGATGATACGATGGCTGTGCCTACTTCTTCCGGTATGCCTGTTATCTGCGAAGGAGGCATTTCAGGGATCCACTACCCGATAGATACTGCAATCATTGCTGGCAGGGGGGAATACAGGAAGGGAGCGCCGGCCCATATACTGAAATGGATACAAAAGATCAATAAGAGCAAATCGAAACCCCGCATCGCTTCTATTTGCGCAGGCGCTTTTATACTGGCGGAAACCGGCCTGCTGGATGGTCGCCGCGCTACTACCCACTGGCAGCTCCACGATAAACTGGCTGAGAAATTCCCATTAGTTAAAGTAGAGAAAGATCCCATCTATATCAGGCAGGGGAACATTTACACTTCTGCGGGGATATCAACCGGCATTGATCTTACACTGGCATTGGTAGAGGAAGACCTGGGGAGAGATGTGGCCATTGAAGTGTCCAGGATCCTGGTATTATACCTGAAAAGGCCCGGGAACCAGTCGCAGTTCAGTAATATCCTCAGGACGCAAAAAACGGATTACAGGCCGGTAAAAGATAGTCTGCAGTGGATCCAGGAACACCTGGATGAGGATCTGTCCGTTGAACAACTGGCCGCAAAAGCATCCATGAGCGCCCGCAATTTCTCCAGGGTATTTTACAGGGAAGCAGGGGTAACACCAGCCAAGTTCGTTGAAAAAGCCCGGGTGGAAGCTGCCCGCCGCCGCCTGGAAGAAACACGTTTAAGCCTCGAAGAAATAGCAGCAGAATGCGGCACCGGCGATGCCAATGGCTTAAGGCGGCTTTTTATCCGCCACCTTAACACCACCCCGGTTGCCTACAGGAAAAACTTTGCCTGATTATAAATTGCCGAAACAGATCAATAACCTTGTTAACTGAGAAACGAATGACATTTCATTATCGTACCAGGACACGGTTTTCAGCAACTGCTTATCCCCCACTCCGGTGATCTTTGTTTGAGTGGCGTCAAACAGTGAACCATAACTCATTCCCACTACATCCTGAGAAACGATGGGATCTTCGTTATAACCGTAAGACTCGTTGGCCGCGGCTTTCATGACTTCGTTTATTTCCTTTTCACTGGTTGTTTTATTCAATAAGGTGTATAGTTCTACTACAGAACCCGAATGAACAGGAACACGCTGGGAAGCGCCGTCCAGTTTTCCGTTCAGCTCAGGGATTACCAGGCCAATGGCTTTAGCAGCACCCGTAGTATAAGGAACGATACTGTCTGCTGCCGCTCTTGATTTGCGGAAACCATTCTTTGGATCAGGTGTATCCATCAGGGGCTGCGAATTGGTATAGGCGTGAATGGTATTCATCTGGCCTGTAATAATGCCGAACCGGTCGTTCAATACCTTGGCCATAGGCGCCAGGCAATTGGTAGTACATGATGCTGCGCTGATCAATACATCTTCCTTATTCAACAACTGGTGGTTCACATTGTATACGATCGTTTTCACATCCTTGTCGGAAGGGGCAGATATGATCACCTTTTTTGCGCCTGCTTTCAAATGCAATGCGGCTTTATCTTTCGATTCAAAGATCCCGGTGCACTCCAGTACCACATCTATGCCCAGCTCCTTCCAGGGAAGGTTTTCAGGGCTTCTTTCTGCAAATACCGCTACTTCCCTTCCGTCAACAGTCAGCGATTTCTCTGTGCTGCTTATGGTATTGGGAAATACGCCGTGCACGGAATCATATTTCAGTAAATAGGCGAGCATTTCAGGGGTGCTCAGATCATTCAATGCAACTACTTCCACTTCGTTACTACCAAACAGTTTCCTGAATGTCATCCTGCCGATTCTTCCGAACCCGTTTATTGCAACTTTTATCATACTATTTGATTTTTAGTCTGTATGACAAAGGTAGCTTTTGTACAGCTTGTCTTAAATGACAAATTTCATTCAATTTAGGACAACTAAAAAAGCGATCAACCTGGTATCCCCTATCTTGATTTCTTTGAAGATTTCTTCGATGTAACCGCAGTTGTATCTGACACCTTCTTTGAATTATAATGCTTCACTCCACGGGTGTTATACCAAACGACTAAGCAAAAGAAAAGACCGCCTATAACCAATAAGCCTCCTATTATTTTCAGCATTGTTTCAAAAGCAGGGATGGCAACGGATTTACGGTAGGAACTAAAACGCTGTAACCCACCTTCTCCCCTT
>NZ_DATMTE010000140.1:0-2670 GCF_035564935.1 Chitinophaga sp.
AGGCCATAAAATTCCGTCAGTGTTTTCCCCGCAGCTCTCACTTGCTGAGGAACCAGGCTGTTTTCAGATTGGCCGGGCATTGTATTTATTTCCAGGAAGTACAGTTTCCCGGTAGCTTCTTCATAGATAAAGTCCACACGCACAATGCCTTTGCAATTCAGTTTATTGTAAATAACGGTGGCGGTTTCCTGTACCTGGCGGGCAATATCGTCCGTTACCGGTGCAGGGGTGATTTCGTTGGATACGCCTGGCGTATATTTCGCCTCGTAGTCGAAAAACTCTTTATTGCTCACTACTTCCGTGATCGGCAACACGGTAATGGCGCCATTGGCACGGTACAGCCCCATGGTCAGCTCCCGGCCTTTGATAAACTCTTCGATGAGGATCTGGGAGTCTTCCTTAAACGCCTTATCGATAGCCGGCTGCAGCTCTTCCGCGGTTTTCACCTTGGACATGCCGATGCTGCTGCCTCCTTCTGCGGGCTTCACAAATACGGGCAAACGCAGTTGCTGCAGTATTTCCGTTGTATTATAAGGCTGCTGGCGGAAAATATGTACTGATTTGGATACATTCACCACCTGCAGTGCATCTACCACTTTATTGCAATAGCTTTTATTAAAGGTCAGCGCAGAGGTAACCATCCCACAGCTGGTAAAAGGAATACCGAGCATTTCGAGGTATCCCTGCAGGCGGCCGTCTTCTCCCGGCGTGCCGTGAATACCGATAAACACGGCATCAAAGGTGATCTTTTCCCCGTTGATGGTTAAGGAAAAGTCGTTTTTATCCACTTCAGTCACCCGGCCATCGGCACCGGTATGGCTCCAGCTGTTTCGGGTGATAATGATCTTGTATACATTATATTTACTGCTGTCCAGGTTATTCTCAATAGTTACGGCACTTTGCACGGATATCACATATTCCCCGGAATATCCACCGGCGACCAGAGCTATATTCTTCTTCATAAGATGTTTTGCTATAAGCGGGTAAAGTTAAAGGTTATTTATTAATTGTCAAGAGCCACGGCGCAGGCCGGCGGCGTTGTTCAAATTACATAAAAAAACCGTCCCAGCCAGAGCAGGAACGGTTACTAAGCTTCCTTGAGAATATTTTAGATGTGGAGTTTTGCCTTCTTATCCATCAGCTCATCTACGGTTTCCTGGTACATTTCGTCGGGAACGCAGCAATCTACCGGGCAAACCGCGGCACATTGCGGTTCTTCATGAAATCCCTGGCATTCTGTACATTTGTTGGGCACAATATAGTAGGTATCTACACTGATAGGCGCATTCCGCTGGTCAGCATCCAGTACACTACCATCCATTAATGTATAGGCGCCTTTTACGGTGGTGCCATCGGCTAATGCCCATTCAACACCACCTTCGTATATCGCATTGTTGGGGCATTCCGGTTCGCAGGCGCCACAGTTTATACATTCGTCTGTTATCTTAATTGCCATAGTGTAAACTTTTTGGTTAAGTAGTAAGCCATTAATTTTGTGTGACAAAAATAAAATTTTCCCGGTTTAATTAGGTCATTATTTATACAGTTTCATGAACATAGCAGAAAAAGAAGCCGCCTTGGTGCGCCTGGGGCAGTATCTGGCGGATAAAAGCCCGGAATTGGAAGCAGTTAAAGAACGCGCATATATCGCCAACGGCTGGTTTATCCCCTCCTTTATTGACGATGCATTGGATAATATCGTTCGTTATTTTCTTTCTCCTGAGCCATTACAGCAGTGGCTGCAGGGCTATCATAAGGTTACGGAACAACGGGCGCCCAAAACCGTGGGCATCGTTTCCGCCGGGAACATTCCCCTGGTAGGCTTCCACGACTGGCTCTGCGGATTCGTTAGCGGACACCGGGTAAAAATGAAACTTTCAGGTAAAGATGAGATCCTGATGAAACATATCCTGGAAAAGATCAGCGAATGGTACCCGGACCAGGCCAGTCAAACCGAAATACAGGACATGCTGAAGCACTGCGATGCCTATATTGCCACCGGCAGCAACAATTCCGCCCGGTATTTCCACTACTATTTTGCCAAATACCCGCATATCATCCGCCATAACCGCACGTCGGCCGCTATCCTTACCGGTAACGAAACACCAGCGGAGCTGCTGGCGCTGGCAGACGACATCATGATGTACTTCGGCCTGGGCTGCAGGAACGTAACCAAGATATACGTGCCGCTGAACTACGATTTTGCGCCCCTGCTCAAAGCCCTGGAGAAATACAGTTACCTGATTGAACATCACAAATACAAGAACAATTACGATTACAACCTGGCCCTGCTCCTGCTGAACAACAGCGCCTATATGAGCAACGGCAGCATCCTGCTGCAGGAAAACACCGGCCTGTTTTCGCCGATCAGCGTTTTACATTACAGCAATTATGTAGATATGGCTCAGCTGCAACAGGAACTTTCCGGGGAAGACGCCCTGCAATGCCTGGTAGGCCAGCAGTTCACTCCGTTCGGCTATGCCCAGCAACCCACGCTCACCGACTATGCGGATGGGGTGGATACGCTGAAGTTCCTGCTCGAATTGTAGCGGCGGCGTGCGCCTTCGGCGCTTGCCGCGGAAATTGTCTTGGAACAGGATTACGCTGATTATACTGATTTTCTTGATTTTTACTTTTGGATTTTAAATGATCAGGGGAGATATAAGCGAA
>NZ_DATMTE010000141.1:0-8318 GCF_035564935.1 Chitinophaga sp.
CGGCAGCCCCCTGTGTATAGTACGGCTGCAGGGTGTATATATGAAATAAAATTATTTGCTTTTGCGGCTGTTGATCTCATCGCGGATAGCGATAGCACGGATATAATCTTCCTGTTCCAATACCTCCTGGAGCAGTGTGGTTAATTCCTCCACATTCAGCGCTTTGAGGTCATCTTCGGCGCCTTTTTCATGTTCTGAAATGGTAGGGGTAACCGGCTTACTGGTCTTTTTACCGGCAGGGTCATCCAGCAGGATCCCCGCACTGTTGAGGATATTTTCGAAAGTATAGATAGGGCATCCGAAGCGGACTGCCAGTGCGAGTGCATCTGAAGTCCTGGAATCTATCTCTATTGTTTCATCGTTGTTAGAACAGATCAGCTTTGAGTAAAAGATGCCTTCCTGCAGATTGCTGATGACCACCTCCTGTAATTCCACGTTAAAGGCATTCATGAAGTTTTTCATCAGGTCATGTGTTAAAGGCCGGCTGGGTTGCATTTTTTCCAGAGCTACTGCAATCGCCTGCGCTTCAAAGCCCCCAATCACAATAGGCAAACGGCGTAAACCGTTTACTTCTCCCAGTACCACGGCATATGAATGAGTCTGCGTAATGCTGTGCGATAAAGCAACTATTTCCAGTTCTATTTTTCTCATATCTGTCTTGCGTTGTCGCTGAATAGTTTGTAAGACCGTGAAGTTAGAAAAATATTCCTTATCTAAAAAAAATCTATAGTGATAAATCTATGATATAAGCATTACGGTACAGGAATTACGGATGAAAAATCAACACGATCTTAAAAATTGAAAACCTCATCCGTAATTCTTGTACCGTTAGCTGTGCGCTTAACTGAGTTTCAGTTTTTTCACTGCTTCGGTAAGCTTAGGCACAACTTCAAATGCATCACCTATTATGCCATAGTCTGCCGCCTTGAAAAACGGCGCTTCCGGATCTTTGTTGATCACCACAATCACTTTACTGCCGTTTACGCCGGCCAGGTGCTGAATAGCGCCGGAAATGCCTACCGCGATGTATAGATTGGGGCGTACTGTTAAACCAGTCTGCCCTACGTGTTCATGATGAGGGCGCCAGCCCGCATCTGCTACCGGCCGGGAGCTTGCAGTAGCCGCTCCGAGCGCCTTTGCCAGGTCTTCCAGGATGCCCCAGTTTTCAGGACCTTTCATACCGCGGCCGCCACTTACAATTACCTCTGCTTCTGTTAACGGCACTTCACCGCTCACGGTTTCGGTTTTAACTACCTTCACTTTAAAATCAGCATCATTGATAGCAGGAGAGAAGGCCTCTACAGCGGCTGTTCCACTTCCCGGATTTGCAGGGAAAGTATTCGGAATAATGGCAATCACTTTCTTGTCGGACGTAATATTGATATTGGCAAACGCCTTACCGGAAAATACATTTTTCTTTACCACAAAGCCATTGGCTGTATCGGGGTAGGAAATAGCGCCCGCTACCAGTCCTGCTTTCAGGCGGGCAGATACTCTCGGGGCAATGGCTTTACCATCAAAGTTATGCGGGAAGATGAGCACTTTACTGCCTTCTTTTTCGGCTGCTTCCGCAATTACTTTAGTATATACAATGGTTTCCACTTCATGTAAACGGGCATCCGCAGCGTGTAAAACTTTCTGCGCACCATAATTGCCAAGTGCAGCCAGTTCCGCTGCATCTACAGGACCCAGTACCAGCGCAGTGACGGTAGTTCCCAGCTGTTCAGCTACTTTTGCTCCATATTGAACGGCTTCCAGCGCCGCTTTCTTGATCTTACCCTGTGCCTGGTCGGCAAATATTAATATAGACATCAATAATTTAATTAGTAGTTGAGAGATAGATTACCGTTAGATCACCTTTGCTTCTTCATGCAGTAACTTCACCAGTTCCTCCACGTTATCAGGACTGATCAGTTTCACGCCGGCCTTTGCAGGAGGCAGTTCAAAGCTTACAACAGCGGTGAGTGCATCTGCTGCAACAGGTTCTGCCACGGTAAGGGGTTTGGTTCTTGCAGCCATAATACCGCGCATATTGGGGATCCGGGCTTCCGCCATTCCTTTCTGACAGGAAACCACCACCGGCAGCGATACTTCACATACTTCTTCTCCGCCTTCTATTTCCCTGTTAACCGTAGCAACGGCGCCGTTCAGGTCAAATTTAGCTGCAATGGATATATAGGGCAGTTCCAGCAGCTCCGCCACCATACCGCCTATACCGGAACCATTGTAATCAATGGTTTCTTTACCGGTAAAAATTATATCGTATTGTTTATCCTTTGCGTGCGCCGCTATCTGCGATGCTATATAATAACTGTCTGCACTATCCGCATTTATACGGAACGCCTCGTCTCCGCCCAAAGCCAGGGCCTTACGGATCACCGGATCACAATCTGCACCACCTACCGTTACCAGATGCACATCCGCCCCGATGGTTTCTTTCAGCTCCAGCGCCCTTACCAATGCATACCATTCATCGTACGGATTAATAATAAACTGTACACCAGACTCATTGAATTTCGTGTTATTGTCCGTGAAAGCTATTTTTGCAGTCGTGTCCGGAGTTTTGCTGATACATACTAAAATCTTCATGGCCTTAAACTGTTTTGTTTAAAAATGCGGTAATAGCAAATATATCTAAATAATATAAGCCAACCGCAGGCGGAAAAATGATTTTAATCAGTCATACATATCGACATATTGTACAAAAAAATAATAATATCTGAATGGACAGAATCGCACAAATAAAGCAGTTCCTGGTGGCCACGCCTAACGACAGTTTCCTGAAACATGCTTTGGCGCTGGAATATATTAAGCTCGACGACGATGTTACTGCCCGGCAATTGTTTGAAGAATTGCTGGCTCATGAACCTGGTTATGTTGGCTCTTATTATCACCTGGGTAAATTACTGGAGCGGGCGGGTGATAATGCCGGCGCTGTCGGCATCTATGAAAAAGGTATGGCCATGGCTAAAGCCGGTAATGAAAGACATGCATACAATGAATTACAATCGGCCTATGAAGACCTGCTATACTGATATTATTAATCCAACAAACAACGCATGCCTCAACATTTAGTAATTGATTTCGCTGCCTATATTTCCCGTCAGCATTTATTTGATCCTGCGCAAAAGGTACTGCTGGCAGTAAGCGGCGGCGTGGATTCGGTGGTAATGGCCAGGTTGTTTAAAGAGGCCGGTTATCATGCAGGTATTGCCCATTGTAACTTTCAGCTGAGAGGGGAAGAGTCTGAACGGGACGAAGCATTTGTGCGTAACATGGCGGCAGCCCTGGAGTTACCGCTTCACGTGGTGAAATTTGATACCCATGCCTATGTGGAAGAACATCGTGTAACCATACAGGTAGCCGCAAGAGAGCTGCGCTACCGCTGGCTGGAGGAAACACGCGCCGCCAGCGGATATGCCTTCATCGCCACCGCTCATCATATGCAGGACAGCGTGGAAACGGCGCTGATGAATTTTGCAAAAGGCACCGGCATTGCGGGTTTACACGGTATTCTTCCCAAACAGGAACACCTGGTCCGCCCGTTGTTGTTTGCGGAAAAAGACAGGCTGGTAGCATATGCGGCCATGAATAATATTTCTTTTGTAGAAGATAGTTCCAATATAACTGATAAGTATACACGTAATTATTTCCGTCACCAGGTGATCCCCCGCTTACAGGAGGCATTCCCTGGCGCGGTGAAAAATATGGCGGCTACTATTGAACGGATGAAGGAAGCCGAATCCCTTTACCAGGAGGCATTAGCCAGGCACCGTAAACGGTTGCTGTTTCAGCAGGGGAATACCTGGATGGTGCCCGTAGGAAAGCTGCAGAAAACGGCGCCGTTACAAACAATTGCCTGGGAACTGTTCCGTACTTTCGGATGTACATCAGCACAAACGCAACAGGTGCTGTCATTACTGGAAAGTGAATCCGGCAGATTTGTTGATACAGGCAGTCACCGTATTGTCCGCAACCGGCAATGGCTGCTCATTACGCCACTTGCAACGGAAGTATCGCCGCTGGTGGTGATTGAACCCGGGCAGCAGCATATTCATTTTGGCGGCGGGCAATTGCAGATCCGTGAGCAGGAGAGAGGTAATGCCGGCATCCCTGCAGCCCCGGAAACAGCCTGGCTGGATGCCGCCCGGGTAAGGTTTCCGCTGATCCTGAGAAAATGGAAGCAGGGCGATTATTTTTACCCGCTGGGGATGCCCAAAAAGAAAAAGGTAAGCCGTTTCCTGATCGATCAGAAATTGTCTTTGCCCCGGAAAGAAAATGTATGGGTACTGGAATCAGATAAACGTATTGTATGGTTGGTGGGAATGAGGATAGACGACCGTGTGAAGATCACTCCCGGAACAAGAGGAGTAATCAGCATCACCCTGTTGGGATAATGTTGCAGGCAGCGGCTCAGCCGCTGCCTGCAATTGCATTTACCGTCCAAACCTCGGGTGCATCAGCATTTGCAGGAAATAAGTTCCCAGTTCGGGATGGAAGATCAGCGGAAATATAATACCAAATAACGCTCCCCACATATGGGCATCATGATTGATGTTATCGCCGCCTTTCCTGGACATGTAGGCCGACAGCGCCAGGAATAAAACGCCATAAATGACTGCCGGGATAGGAATGAAAAATAAATAAATAGTATTCCACGGATCTACCATGATAGCCGTAAACACTACTGCAGATATAGCTCCCGAAGCCCCCAGGGAAGAGTAGTTTGAATTGTTCCGGTGTTTTATGTAAGAGGGAATGTTAGCCACAATTATTCCAAGCAGGTAGTATAAAATATACACCACCTTACTTTGGAAAAGCTGCAGAAACAAACGTTCGATGGCAGGACCAAAGAAAAATAAAGTGAGCATATTGAAAATGAGATGCTGAAAATCCGCATGGACAAATCCCGAAGTGATAAAGCGGTAATATTGCCTGTAATTCTTTACCATATAGGGTTGCAGGCTCATCTTATCCAGCTGGTCATAATTTTTAAGGGCAGTATAGGATACGAGGCAGGTAACAATGATAATAACCAAACTGATCGAAAACATCATAAAGCATTTTGTTTAAGTGATAAAGGTACTTATTGATGATGATACTTTTCCCTATTCAGTACCGTATAGGCGCGATATAATTGCTCTGTAAAAATAAGGCGTACCAGCTGGTGAGGGAAGGTAAGCGGGGATAACGACATTTTCAGTTGCGCTCTTTGCAATACCGCATCATCGATGCCAAAAGCACCGCCGATCAGGATGATCAGTTGCCGTGTGCCGGCGTTATTGCGTTGTTGCAGAAAATCCGCAAACTGCACGGTCGTCATCATTTTGCCCTTCTCATCCAGCGCCAGCAGGAAGTCGGTAGGCTGCAACATATCCAGGATAATTTTCGCCTCCTGTTTTTTCAGCTCCGGAACAGATAAACTGCCTGCCTGTTTCACCGTCGGGATCAGTTTCACCTCAAAATCCACATAATGCTGCAGTCTTTTCTGAAAAACAGCCATCCCGTCCCTGATGTAGGGATCGTGTTCTTTTCCTATGCTCCAGAGTTGAATCTTCACTTCGTATAATAATTAAACAATTGCTGTAAAAGTAAGTGTAAATCAGAAGATTGCGGAAGTTTTTTTAATAACTATTTGGGATTTTCAAAAAATCTCCTACCTTTGCCATCCACTCACAAAATACATGGCTCCGTAGCTCAATTGAATAGAGCATCTGACTACGGATCAGAAGGTTTCAGGTTTGAATCCTGACGGGGTCACGAAGTATTGGTTTAAGGGTTGCATTTTTAATGCGACCCTTAGTTTTTTATATACCTGGATTAACCAGGTTTGCTTTCACCCGTAACCGGTGGTAAAATCCTCAAAGCCAATATCATACTATATTATAGTATTGCTATCATTTGAAATAGTTTTATACCTTTGCCAGCTAACTGAAGATTATGTTTGAAAATTTGAAAATAGGAGTACTGGGAGGCGGGCAGCTGGGTGCTATGCTTATGCGGCACGCCATAGATTTTGGCCTCAGTGTTTCAATAATGGACAATGATGTCAATGCGCCCTGTGCACGTTATACTTCTTCCTTTTTCTGCGCCGATCCCGCTTCCTATGAAGCCGTTCTTGAATTTGGCAAGGGACTCGATGTTATTACAATAGAAAAAGAGGCGGTGAATATTGAAGCGTTACGACAGCTGGAAAAGCAGGGGGTAAAGGTTTTTCCAACGCCCGGTACAATTGAAGTGATCCAGGATAAATTCAGTCAGAAACAATTTTTACAGTCGCACAACATCCCTGTAGTGCCAGGCGAAGCCGTTCAGGGCAAAGATGACCTGCACCGGTATGAAAATAAACTGCCCGGCTGTTTGAAAAAACGGCGCGACGGATACGATGGCTATGGAGTGATGGTGCTGAGAACATCTGCGGATATTGAAAATGCTTTTGATGTGCCCTGCGTGCTTGAAGAATTGGTAGATATTAAACAGGAAATAGCTGTTATTGTAGCACGGAATGAACATGGCGCTATAAAATGCTATGACCCGGTGGCGATGGTTTTTTCTGAAGAGAAGTTCATACTGGATTTCCAGATGGCGCCCGCTCAGATAGATGATAGCATAAGGAAAGAAGCGGCAGCTATCGCTGAAAAAATTGCAGACGCACTTAAACTGGTGGGTATTCTCGCTGTAGAAATGTTTATCACAAAAGATAACAGGCTTTTAGTGAATGAACTGGCGCCAAGGCCGCACAATAGTGGTCATCACACAATAGAAGCCAGCATTACATCACAATACGAACAACTGCTTCGCGCCATACTCGGATTCCCACTGGGAGATACGGCCCTCCGTTTCCCGTCTTTAATGATGAATATACTGGAAAGCGCTTCGCCGGATTCAAACGTCCGGGAAAAGCTGCCGCAGCTGTTGAGCCTGGAAGAAGTACATCTTCACTGGTATGGTAAAAAGGGCTATAGACCAGGCAGGAAAGTAGGTCATATCACCATTGGAGGCAACACAATGGAAAGCGTGGTGTCCAAAGCTGAAACAATACGGAAAATTCTAAATTAAAAAATATGAAACAGGTAGAGGTAGGCATTATCATGGGTAGTAGTTCCGATGCGCCTATTATGCGTCAGGCAATAGAGGTTTTAAAGAAGTTTGAAATAGACTACGAATTCAATGTTGTATCGGCACACCGCAGTCCGCAGAAAATGTTCGACTATGCAGCTGCCGCTGAAGAACGCGGCCTGAAGATCATCATTGCAGGCGCCGGTGGTGCAGCACATCTTCCGGGCATGGTGGCCGCTATTACCACTTTACCTGTAATTGGCGTGCCGATCAAATCTTCAAACTCTCTCGATGGTTGGGATTCCCTCTTATCAATCGTACAAATGCCGGGTGATGTGCCCGTAGCTACAGTAGGCGTTAATAATGCACACAACGCCGGTTTACTGGCAGTGCAGATACTGGCTACCAGCAACAATACACTCAGGCAAAAGCTGGCCGCATTAAAAAAGGCGAATTATGATAAGGTCAGCAAACAAAATGAAACATTAGATCAATCTGCATAGAACGGTTAGTTTCCAGAAAGAAAAAACGCCTGCCGGCTATAAGGATTTAAACGATAACATATGTACAAGCATTCGAAGGAATCCCAAAATAGCCTTTCCCCCGCAACGGCACTTCAATACCTCAAAGAAGGTAACTCCCGGTTTGTAAACAACCTGAGGGCTAACCGCGATCTGCTGAGCCAGGTAAATGCTACGAGAGACGGACAGTATCCATTTGCAACGGTACTTAGCTGTATGGATTCGCGTACCTCTGTGGAACTTATCTTCGACCAGGGGCTGGGAGATATATTCAGCATACGTGTTGCGGGCAATGTGCTCAACCAGGATGTTCTTGGCAGCATGGAGTTCGGCACACAGCTGGCAGGCACAAAAATAATTGTGGTATTGGGCCATACACAATGCGGTGCTATAAAAGGCGCTTGTGACAGTGTACACCTGGGTAATCTCACCCAGCTGCTGGACAAAATAAAGCCGGCTATCGAAAGCGAAACAACTACTCCCGCAGAAAACAGGAACGGAAAGAATGCCGCATTCGTAACGAATGTTACAGAACATAACGTACGTCATGTAATAAAACAGATCACCGCAGAAAGCCCGGTGATAGCAGCGTTGGTAAATGACGGGGCAATAAAGATAGTAGGTGGCGTATATCACCTGGAAACCGGAGCGGTAACTTTCTTCGAAGAGTAAATTGCGTGTACCCGTTACCGTAGTATAAGAGAAAAATATGCTGTTTTTTTTTGTTTAATTTAAAAC
>NZ_DATMTE010000142.1:0-13634 GCF_035564935.1 Chitinophaga sp.
ATACGAAAAAGTATCCCAACGGTATCGTCCGGGGGCAGTTGGTAGCAACAAAAAAATAAATCTGTTCATTTAATCCGATTCATCAACGTATGCAAAAGTTTCTATCTCTTATTTTCCTTGCTTGTATTTATACTTTAGAAGTAAATGCACAGGAACTCATTACTTATCCTCCTCCGAAAGCAGTCGTATACTCCATGCACAATGATGACTACACCGTGAAAGTGCGAAAACCCGGTGGAGAATGGGAAGATTTGTATGAATACAATGTAAAAGTTGATCTTGATAAACCGCAGGATGCTTCGATGGTGTATTTCGATTTCTCGGGATCTGTAGAAGTGTTTGTTCAAAAGAATAACGGTAATACGGAGTCTGTGAAGATCCGTCCGTCTTCTTATGAAATAAAACCGGTCTTAAATGGAAACAGTATCACGTTTGCGTTAGCTGAACCTGGAAAGATTTCAATAGAGTTTGATGGCGATAAACTGCACAACCTGCACTTATTTGCCAATCCTATTGAAACATCCCGTCCCGATCCCAATGATCCGGATGTTATTTATTTCGGCCCGGGTGTGCATGTACCGAAAGACCTGCCCGGTGAAGCGTTTAACATTGCCTCGGGTAAAACCGTTTACATAGCCGGAGGCGCTATAGTGAGAGGGAAATTACTGTGTGATAAAGTAAAAGACGTTCGCATTATAGGGCGCGGAATTATTGACCAGCCACAGAGAGGTGTCGAGATCCGGCACTCAAGCAATGTTACTGTAGATGGAATTATTGTAGTCAATCCAAAACACTATACAATTTTTGCAGGGGGATCAGATCATCTTACCATCCGTAATTTGAAATCATTCAGTGCAAGCTCCTGGAGTGATGGACTGGATTTTATGAGTTGCAGTGATGTTACGGTCGATGATGTGTTCATGCGCAACTCTGATGATTGTATCACAGTGTATGGACATCGCTGGGAATTTTATGGCGATGCAAAAAACTATTCGGTTACGAATGCTATTCTCTGGGCCGATGTAGCGCATCCCATCAATATCGGTGTTCATGGAAACACAGAAAAAACAGGTGAAGTAATTGAGAACTTGCTGTTTAAAAACATTGAAATACTGGAGCACGATGAGGATGATCCTACCGCGGAAGGATGTATGGCTATTCAGGCGGGCGACATGAACCTGGTTCGCAATGTTCGCTTTGAAGATATACATGTGGATAATTTCCAGGAAGGAAAGCTCCTGCAATTAAAGGTTGCGTTTTATGATAAATATAATGCAGCCCCAGGCAGAGGAATAGAGAATATCTATTTCAAAAACATAAGTTATAACGGCATTAATAATTCTCCGTCTATCATAAATGGTTTGGACAAGGATCATCTTGTAAAAGATGTGACGTTCGAAGGCCTTCGCATCAACGGAAAGCTGGCCACTAACGTGGTGGAGGCAAATATTAAACTGGGTGAGTTCACCAAAAATATAACGTTCAGAAGTTCACAGCCAATGAAAAAGAGTTTGATGGGTTCGCCGAACCAGCGGTAAGGAACATTATGAACCATATAAATAACTAATGATGATAAAGTTAAGTTCTGTCATGAATCAAGTGAAATACCTGTCATTTTTCCTTTTTCTTTTTTACAGTATTACGGCAACTGCACAAACCTTTATTCATCCCGGCGGCTTACACACGCAAAGCGATTTAGACCGGATGAAAACCCAGGTGGCAGCCAGAGCGCATCCCTGGATTGATAGCTGGAACGCATTGATTGCTCATCCAAAAGCACAAAACACTTACACAGCAGCACCGCAGGCCAATATGGGGGTCAGTCGTCAACGAGCCTCCGCCGATGCGATTGCTGCGTACCTTAACGCTTTGCGTTGGTATATCTCAGGTGATACTTCTTATGCAGCCTGTTCCCGGAAAATTTTGAACGCATGGGCTCAGGCTGTAAACCAGGTTCCCAGTGGCCAGGACATTCCCGGATTAATGGGAATAGCGGTCTATGAATTTGCTGTAGCAGGTGAGATACTGCGTCTTTATCCTAATTGGGCGCCGGCGGATTTTAATCAATTCAAAACCATGATGACCACTTACATGTATCCGAATTGTCATGACTTTCTAATTCGCCACAACAATACCTGCATCAGTCATTATTGGGCTAACTGGGATATTTGTAACATCACCGCCATCTTAAGCATTGGTGTATTGTGCGATGACACCACTAAGTTCAATGAGGCCATTACCTACTTTAAATCCGGAGCAGGCAACGGTAACATTACTAAGGCAATTCCTTTTTTACATCCCGGAGATTTAGGACAGTGGCAGGAAACAGGCCGCGACCAGGAGCATGCACTTTTGGGCGTGGGTATGCTGGGAAGTTTTTGCCAGATAGCATGGAACCAGGGACAGGATATGTACGGGTATGACAACAACCGCCTGCTGGCAGGCGCGGAGTACATTGCCAAATACAATCTTTGGAAAGATGTTCCATATATAACATATAACAACTGTGATAATGTGCTGAACTTTTGGACATCAGAAAAAAACAGCTTTGGCCGTGGCAGGTTACAACGCCCTATCTGGGAAATGATTTATAACCATTATGTGGTCAGAAAAGGGTTGAATGCCCCCTATGTAAAAGCCATGGCAGAAGTAAACCGCCCGGAAGGATTTGAGCACGATGACAATATTGGATTTGGTACGTTGTGTTATACTTTAAGTGCAAGCGCGTCGCCTTATCCTCCCTCTCCTGCGCCATCAATACCAACAGGCCTGAAAGCAACGGCGAGTGTCGGAAAAGTATGGTTAAAATGGCTTCCTGTTGCTACGGCCAACGGATATAACGTCTTGCGTGCAGCAACAAGCAGCGGACCCTATACCACGATTGCTACCTACAAAGGAATTGCTCCTTTATATGAAGACACCAGCGTGACTAACGGGGCCAGGTACTACTATGTCGTATCCGCCATTAACCAGGCCGGAACAAGTGGCAACTCTTCCGCAGTAGACGCAACGCCGGTAACAACCGGTCCATTACCAGCAGGTTGGGTTAAACAGGATATCGGAACGGTTGCCACTCCAGGTAGTGCCGGTTATGCAAATGTGAGTAACGGAACTTTTGTAGTGAGTGGTTCCGGTGCAGGCATCGGTAGCGCCGCCGATGGTTTGGCTTATGTGTATAAAAGTGTAACCGGCGATGCTACGATCACGGCACGGGTTGCAGCAAGTACATGGACTGGCGGCGGCGCTCAGAAAACAGGCCTCATGATCCGGGAGTCGCTTTCTTCCAATGCCGTTGCTTTCAGTATGACATCGGGAGATGGGGGGATTCGTGAGGCAAGGTTTGGAAGCCGTATTACCACAGGCGGTTCTATGGGTTTTCAAACTGGTAATGCATACACCCGTACTCCAACCTGGTTCCGTTTGCAAAGAGCAGGCAATACAATCACTGCCTATCAGTCAACCGATGGGAAAACATGGTTTGCCGTAGGTACTCCGGTTACTGCATCAATGGCGCGTACCTATTATGTTGGATTGGCTGTTTCGTCAAACAGCCCCGGTTTAAACACAGCAACATTCGATAGTATAATGGTAACGGAGAGGCGGTAAGCGAAAGAAGAGCCTGCAGGCATAAAAAATCTTTTTCGGAATATTTACTGATACCAATTTTTTAACCTGACAAAATAACCCTATGATGAACTTTTTTACACACTGTACTTTTCCAAAGGTCAGGAGGTTCAACTGCTTTTGGGCAGCGATCTTTATCTTTTCCTTAAATGCAAGGGCGCAAACCTTTGTACACCCGGGCATCCCTCTTTCAGGTTCGGACCTGGGTATATTGAAGGCTCATGTGCAGGCCGGCGATTATCCGTGGAAACAGGCTTATGATATCATGGCGGCAGACGGTAAGTCTCAGCTGACTTACCAGATGCAGGGGCCTTTTGCCTCGGTTAGCCGTAATCCTCACATAAACCGTAATCAGTGGATGAGCGACATGAGCGCTGCATTTAACTTGTCTATGATGTGGTATTTTACCGGGAATGATGCCTACGCTATTAAAGCAAGAGATATTTTATTGGCATGGGCAAATACTCAAACACAATTTGTAGGACAGGAGGCAAACCTGGACTTAGGGGATTTCGCTTATGCGTATGGTGGCGCCGCCTCCATCCTTCGGGGAACATGGAGCGGTTGGACAGCAGCGAATACCACAGCCGTGCAAGGCCTTTTTAATAATGTATACTGGCCGGCGTGTGGTGCCGCCGGTTATGCTTTAGGACCGGCAAATAAAGGAACCTTGAGTATAGCTGCAGGAGCGGCAATCGCCGCATTTTCTGATGATCCGGAAAAAGTAGCGCACGTAATTTTCCTGATGAGATATATAGGCGCTACAGGGTTTAAAAATACGTTACCCAGCGGGCAAAATGGTGAAAGCGGAAGAGACCAGGGCCATTCTCATGGAATGTGGAGTTCCCTGGCTTTTGCCGCAGAAGTTTTATGGAAGCAAGGCCTGGATCTTTACTCCGAACTGGATAACCGGCTTCTTGCAACAGGAGAATATTTTTCCCGGAAGAACGCAGGAGAGCCTATCGGGTTCGTACCCTATGGTCCTACCGACTGGTATTATTTAACCGATCAAACAGGCATTTGGGATGGAGGAAGATGGGGATTAACACTATTGCACGGCGCCTACATGGTACGTAAAAATTTAAGTTCCCCTTATATTTCAAAGCGTCTGATAGACATACCAAGACGGTTTGATCCTGTGTATACATGGTTTTATAAATCGGAGGATAACTCTACTGCTACTGTTCCGCCTCAAACCGAAATTGTTCCTTCTCCCGGTAAAGTGGGAACAGGTGGTCTGACAGATCTGGATGTTGGCGCCGCTTCCCCGCCAGGAAGCAGTTCCTATAACAATAATGTTTGGACAGTAAATGGAGGCGGGACTGAAATATTGACACATTCAGCCGATGGTTTTCACTTCGTTTACAAGGAAGTGACTGGCAACTGTTCTATTATAGCGAAAGTGGAAACAGTTGGAACAAGTGCTCCTAATACAAGGGCAGGGCTAATGATTCGCTCTGATTTGACAGCTACCTCAGCGCAAAGGGCGTGGATTGCAATTAAGCCGGGGAAAAGAGCAGAAGCTTTTATGCACGGATGGACTGAGGTCCGGGGCGGATCCAATTGGGAAAAAGCTGAAAGGGCTATCCCCCAGGATGCCTATTGGGTGAAGATCGAAAGAATTGGAGATGTGATAGTAATGTATTACTCACCAGATGGCACAAGCTGGGCTTCGGAAGTTCAGGGAAGGTTTGCGGGTTTTACCGGCAAAGCCTATATTGGCCTGGCTGTTTGCTCAATGGCCAGTGGCGTTCTAAATACGTCTGCTTTTAGCAATGTCAGCATTACAGGGGGACAGGGAGGCATTGTTACCGTACCTGAAACTCCGCATTCCATATATGCATATGCTGGAAATAACCAGGTCCAGGTCCGGTGGCTTTCTTCATTTGGCGCAGAGAGCTATACGCTCAAACGGGCGAACTCGGAAAATGGTACGTACACAACAATTGCGTCTAATCTTTCCGGGAATAGCTTTATGGATAATAATGCGACGAACGGGCAAATCTATTATTATAAAGTTTGTGCTGTAAATGCTGCTGGCACAAGTGCTGACTCACCCGCTGATGCCGGTACACCCAAAGCGCCATATGTGCCTCAAACATTAAATGGTTTGTACCGAATTATAGTAACACATAGCGGTAAAGCCGTTGAAGTAAAAAACAGTTCACTTGCCGATAGTGCCCTGATAGGACAAAAAACGTATTCTTTTACAAGTAACCAGCATTGGATCATAAGCCCTATATCCGGCACAGATTACAAGGTGATTAATTTGCTGAGTGGAAAAGCGATGGATGTAGTGGGTAATGCAACAATGAATGGTGCAGGTATTGAGCAGCGCATCTACTCAAATACAGATGAAGCCCAGGTTTGGTCTATAAAAGACAGGGGAAACGGGACTTTCAGTATCGTGGGAAAGCCAAGCCAGAAATCCCTGGAAGTTCCTGGTTCAAATACCGCAGATGGAATTGCTATGACCATTAACAGGTGGCTTGATGGGACCAACCAGATTTTCAGGATCGAACCCGTTACGGACTCGGAAATGGACTCCACTTACCTTCAAAAGCTGGCAGAAGCTATAAAATTACGCGATACCACCGAAGTGACTACAACAAATGAACTGGGTAAGTTTCCCGTAGCAGCTAAAGCTCAGTTAAATGACAGCATTACATTTGTGCAGTCGTTGTACAGTTCCCAATCGACAATTACTGATGTTTGTAACTATGTTACTGTACTGGAAAATGCCATCAAACGGTATAAAGCGTCTATGTATTATGGGACGAATTCGCTTGCTGATGGGAATTACTATCTTAAACCCGTTACCAATGATTCATTATGGACAAGGAATACCACCAACACGCCGTTATTTGACATAGTGAATTCCGATCCCCTACTTCAGATCTGGAATGTCACAAAGCAGGGCAATGGCAGGTACAAAATTATTTGTCTCAGCGCCCCGGCGTCCTTCAGTAATTATATCAATGAGAGCGCACAATTTGGCCGTAGCGTTACTCCTTATTCGGATGTCTGGAATTCAATGAATATTTATTTTGATGGGACTTCGTATGCTGTTCAGAGAGCTCAAACAGCCGGAAATGGCTACTGGTATATAAATGGTAATCAAATACAATATATAGTTGGAAATGATAATGATCCGGTTCCATATAACTTTCCTTTCCGTTTCGTGCCCGTGGGAACTATTCCTGTAAACCTGACAGTAGCTGCAGGCGATGCTAAAAATATACTGGAATGGGACCCTATTTTTAATTCCACTTATAATATAAAGCGTTCAACTACACCAGGCGGGCCTTATACTACTATTGAAAACCAGGTCGCCACCAGGTTTACCGACACCGCTGTGAGTAATGGAACAACTTATTACTACGTAGTTGCTTCCACAGACAGTATGGCTTTAAGCCCGGAAGTAACGGCATTACCGGATGCTGGCCAGCTGACTTACCTGAAGTTTAATGAAACAAGCGGAACACGCGCCATTGATAGTTGGGGAGCTACACATGGTACATTGGCAGCCGTAGCAACCCGGGCAGCCGGGAAGGAAGGAAACGCGCTTAAACTTAATGGTACAGCCAATGCCTATGCTACATTACCAACCGGAATCGTAAGTTCTCTATCCGATTTTACCGTTTCAGCCTGGGTTAAAATGGATGCGATGGCAAATTGGATGAGGGTATTCGACTTTGGTAATAATACCACCCAGTATATGTTCCTTTCAGTACAGGCAGGAACCACTACAGTAAATAATGTAAGTGCATCGATAGTCCGGTATGCTATTAAAAACGGAGGAACAGAGTTAAACGTAAGTTCCCCCTATGCCTTCCCATTGAATACCTGGGTTCATCTGGCTGTTACCCAATCAGGAGATACTGCCCGCCTATATATAAACGGAGCTTTGGCATCAACTAACACAGCGATCAGTATTAAGCCTTCACAACTTACCGCCACAGGCGCCACTACCGGCACAACTTTAAACTACCTGGGTAAATCTCAATTCTCAGACCCGGTTTTCAACGGCTCTATTGATGAATTTAAGCTCTACAGAAGGGCATTGAACGATGTGGAGGTTGCAGAAGGTGTTGCGCCTCCGGCCGTAAGAACAAAAAACATCCACGCAGCAGTTGATGCAAATGGCCATGTATCTATCACACCACAACAGGTAAATGATGGTTCGGTGAGTTATTCCGGCGCATTGACATTAAGTTTGGATAAAAGCGATTTCACTTGCTCCAACATTGGCTCACCAGTGACTGTAACGCTTACCGCAAGGGATGAGGAAGGGCGTTTATCTAGTGATACAGCACAGGTGATTGTTGTGGATGATCAAAAGCCAATACTTACAGTGCCTGCGAATCAGTTCTTCTGTTACGAGCAGTCAGGCACTTACAGTGTTCCTTTGTTAACCGCGACTGATAATTGCGGTATTGATTCGATAAGTTATAGTGTAAGCGGATCTACTTCACGAAATGGAAACGGAGCAGATGCAAGTGGTACATTCAATGCAGGCCAGTCAACCATCACCTGGAAAGTAACCGACAGGCATGGCAACCTGAACATTGCCTCAACTATCGTTACAGTAAATGCAGTAATAAGTACAAACATTCCTGATGTATATGCTATGAACCCTGCGGTGGATGCTAAAAATACCCTTTACATTGGTTATGGGCCAACATCATTGGAAGTAACCGCCAATACATCTGGTGGTACCGCACCTTACAATTATCAGTGGAGCGGTGGACAAACCACTCCTTCCATCAGTGTAAATGCAGCAGGAACATATACTGTTGTAGCTACCGACAGCAATGGATGTTCTTCAACTGGTTCTATTCCTATTAAAACTTTAGATGTAAGTTGTGGTAACAATAGCAATAAGGTAATGATCTGTCATAATAACAAAACGATCTGTATTTCTCCGGAAAGTGTACAGGATCATTTGAATCATGGCGATTATCTTGGCAGTTGTACCGCATCTGCTGTCTGGAAAGAAAATGAATCAGTGAAAGTAAATAGCGGGAATGTTATTGTTTATCCTAATCCCGTTACAGAAGTATTGAATATACAAGTAACTAAGGCGGACGCTGGTTCTGTTGTGAAATTGTACAATCAGAATGGGGTGCTGGTAAAAACTTTGTTGATGAACGGAACTCCCGGCGTTATTTCGGTTCGCGGGTTAGCAGCCGGCATGTATTATTTACAGATAAATACCCGGGGAGTAGTCACTATTAAAAAGATTGTGAAGCTATAATTCGATGGCAGACCGGTCGCCAGGCGACAGACAGAGGAAATTGCTTTCATAATTTCTTCTGTCTGCTTTTATTCATCAGCCACAATGTGAACCTGAAGAATGAAGGGTTGTAGAAGAAATAGGTCAGCAAGCTGCTGCTCAACTCAATTCGCAGGGTTTTAATGAAGTAAAAGGGAAGCCGTTTATCTATGAGGATATTCGCTTTGCTACGAAAGGTGATGCGCTTCATGCAATTGCAATGGACTGGCCTGAGGATGGCAGGTTGATTATAAAATCTTTAAGAAAGAACTATGAGCATTATGCGGGAAAAGTTCAAAGAATAGAATGATTGCCCACTAAGCAACCATTAACCTTTGAACGAAATGAAAATGATTGGGTTGTTTCTCTGCCAGAAAAACTTCAGTTGAACTGATGTACGCAAATGTGCTGAAACAACTACTCAATATAAAAATGTTCAGTGCTGATAAATTGAAGGAGTAAATAATATTTATGATGAATTTTAAGTCTAACTACGTAAAGAATTGTATTTTTTTTCTTTTTATGGTGCTTTTGAGTGATGTGGCGTTTAGTCAAACGACTGTAGAAGGAACTAATATTATTATCCGGTCTCCGGATAATAATATTAGCATCCGGTTTTATCAAAAGGAAGATACGGATAAGAACCGTGCAATTTATTATACGGTTTCTTACAAAAGCAAAACTGTAATCAACGAGTCGGTCTTGGAACTGCAATTAGACAATCATCTTTCCGAGAGCGCAATGGCACTAAAGGTGGATGAACACAAGAGGTGGATGGAAAACCTGAAAGTGAAGAAGATCACAACCTCGGCGATGGATACATCATGGATGCCGGTTGTAGGTGAAAAAAAGACGATTCGGGACAAGTACAATGCCGCAACAATCGAAATGGTGAAGGACGACAGCCCTATTTATAATGTGAATGTGGAAATAAGAGCCTATAATGAAGGTGCTGCATTTCGTTTCTACTTCCCTGAGAATAAAAAAGGAACTTATTACCGGATACTGTCGGATAATACGGAGTTTTCGTTGCCCCATGGAACAAAGGCGTGGTTTACCTCATGGGCACAAGGGCCGTATAGCTTACTGCCTTTGGAAGGCTGGACCGATGAAAGCGAACGCCCGCTTACATTGCAACTACCAAGCGGTTTGTATGCGTGTCTTACAGAAGCAGCAATGACAGATTATGCAAGAACAAAGTTTAAGTTAAGCACTACAAAGAAGAATACGATTGTTGCATCGATGTACACCCCTGCCGACCTGATTTCTCCATTTGCTACTCCCTGGCGTGTGATTATGGTTGCAGAAAAACCAGGTGGCTTAATTGAGAACAACGACATTATACTGAATCTGAATGAGCCGTCAAGAATCAAAAAAACCAGCTGGATTGGGTCGGGGAAGATCATGCGCATAATGACACAAACAACACAGGATGCGAAAGATAATATTGACTTCGCTGCACAACATTGTCTTCAATATGTTCTCTTTGATGCCGGATGGTATGGAGATGTATTTAGCTTTGGCTCCGATGCAACAAAGGTGACAAAACCTGATCTGGATCTGCCGCTGATCATTCAATATGCAAAAGAAAAAGGTATTGGCGTTTGGCTGTATGTAAATCTGCAGGGACTGTATGCACAATCCGACTCCTTGTTCAGGGTTTATCATGATTGGGGCGTAAAGGGAGTAAAGTTTGGGTTTGTTCAGGCAGGTTCGCACCGATGGACAACCTGGATTGAAGAGATGTTCAGGAAAGCAGCCGAAAACCAGATCATGGTAAATGTACATGACGACTGGCGGCCAACAGGCGAACAAAGAACCTGGCCTAATTTAATGACTGCAGAAGGTATAAGAGGTAATGAAGAAATGCCAGACGCAGCTCATAATGTTACACTTCCTTTTACCCGCTTTATCGCCGGTGCTGCTGATTACACTATTTGTTATTACGATAAAAGAATTAAGACAACGCATGCCCATCAGTTAGCAATGGCCGTAGTGTACTATAGCCCCATTCAAACGGTGTTTTGGTACGACAAACCCTCGGCTTATCGGAACGAGCCTGAAATAGAGTTTTTTGAAAAGATCCCGGCAACATGGGATGAAACAAAGGTATTGCAGGGAGAAATCGGCCAATATATAGCAATGGCGAGAAGGTCGGGCAAAGAGTGGTTTGTGGGAACAATGACAGGTAACGATGGAAGAGTATTAAAATTGTCATTGAGCTTTCTAGATAAAGGAAAAAAATACATAGCTAAAATTTACTGCGATGATCCGGCTGCTACAACCGTAACAAAGGTAAAGGTAGATACAAAAAAAGTTAGTGCTTCCACCATACTTGATGTTCCACTATTACCATCAGGCGGACACGCAATTTGGTTAACGCCGGAAAAGTAAAGTGGTATCGGTCTGAAGGTATTTACAATAATCAAACAGAACACATTATGGAGATACCGGTTATACAAGGTAGAAAATAGCATCGTTCTCGCAGTAAAATATTGTAGAATGTCAAACATTAATATTGTAGATTTCGTTATGAAAAAGCAGTTTAGGATCATTGTGTTTTTAGGCTCGTTGTTTTTTGTTGGCCCACGTATCAGAGCTCAGGAGTTTGTTCACCCCGGCATCCTGCATACAAACAAAGATTTGCAGCGGATGAAGATGGCTGTTGCCAATAAGGAGGAACCGGTTTACGCAGGATATAAGCTCTTTATTCAAAATCCTGCATCACAGTTCAATTTTAAAATGCAGGGTCCATTGACAACGGTAGGAAGAAACCCAACTGTTGGCCAGGTTCTTTATGATAATGATGCAAATGCTGCTCATCAGAATGCGGTGATGTGGGCAATTACCGGGGACAGGCGTTATGCGGATAAGGCAATCGAAATTGTGAATGCCTGGTCCCGGACATTAAGATCAATAACCGGGAGGGATGCTGTACTTATGGCTGGGCTTGGTCCTTTCAAAATGATCAATGCCGCGGAAATCCTGCGATACACTAATTCAGGATGGAAAGAGGCTGATATCAGGCAAACAGAAAGGCATTTTAAAGAGGTCATCTATCCCGTTTTAAAAGATTTTGCACCATTTGCCAATGGCAATTGGGATGCAGCAGCTATGAAAACAGTGATGGCCATTGCGGTGTTCTGTAATGATAGGCCTATGTTTGAAAGCGCATTGCGCTATTATGTAGATGGGCAGGGAAATGGAAGCTTATTAAATTATGTCGTTAATGAAGAGGGGCAAGTACAGGAAAGCGGGAGGGACCAGGCGCATACGCAACTGGGCCTTGGAATGCTTGCCGAATGTTGCGCCATTGCATGGAACCAGGGATTGGATCTATATGCTTATGGCAATAACCGTTTGCTCAAAGGATTTGAGTACACGGCAAAATTTAATTTGGGAAATGATGATGTGCCTTTCGTTGAGTGGCTGGACAGAACAGGGAAATATCATCATACGAAAATATCGCAGAAAGCCCGTGGTGAACTGCGTGCAGTGTATGAACAGGTATATAATCATTATGTAATTGAGAAAGGATTGTCTGCACCGTATATACAGCAAGCTTCGGAGAAGCTTCGCCCTGAAGGGCCCGGAAAACCCGGTGCAGATCATCCCGGATACGGAACACTTTACTTTGTAACAAAGAAAAGAAATGCTGTTGCCGGTCGTCCTGTTCCTCCTGCTGCAATCATTGCTAAAGGATCTTATAATGAGATTAAGCTGAGCTGGATTGAGTCCATTGGAGGGAATGGTTATATCATAAAAAGAGCAACGAAACCCGGAGGACCTTACATAACCATTGCCAAAAACGTTAAGCAGCCGAACTTTATTGATAAGAAGGTGAACAAGGGAACAGTTTATTATTATGCAGTCACCGCATCAAATGCAGAATATGAAAGCGATAATTCTTATGAAGCTGCAGCTGCTGCTGGATTGCCTTATCCCTGGAAACAGCATGATGTTGGCAATGCAAAGGGTTCAACTTTTTTTGATGGAAAGATATTTGCAATTGAAGCCCGGGGAAATGAATTGGGTAGCACGAGCGATCAGTTGCATTTTACCTATCAACCTTTGGCGGGCAATGGAGAAATCATTGCAAAATTTGTTCCTCAAACAAGCTCGCAGTTTTCTCAGATGGGCTTGATGATGCGGGATGGATTGGATGATCATGCTCCTTTTGTTGCATTAATAATTTACCCTGAGAAAACAGGACAAATAGAATTGCCGGAATGGAAGGTAAAATTGATGACAAGAAATGTTAGAGGATCAAAAGCAGATACCGGTGGCATTTCAATATCGCTTTCAGAACCTGCTGTTACGTGGGGCCGGCTAACAGGAAATGTCTGGCTTCGGCTTCAACATAAGGAGAATAGTTTTGTAGGTGCTGTCTCATTTGATGGGACGACATGGAAGATACTGCCAGATTCACTAATTGGACTAAAAAGGAATTTATTAACAGGAATAACTATATCATCTGGTATGCTTAATCCAACATCTGCATTTTTTGACGACGTTTCAATCCGCCGTACAGGTTCTTTGGATCTTATTCATGGGGACTCTAATGATGATGCTTACAGGTACAATCCCTTTGGTAAGGCGCTGGTTCCGGATATGATTGCTGATGCCAGCATTCAGGAGATCAATGGAACGTTTTATTGTTATGCAACCACAGATGGATATGATCAGGGCTTAAAAACATCCGGTCCGCCGGTTGTATGGAAGTCGAAAGATTTTG
>NZ_DATMTE010000143.1:0-3743 GCF_035564935.1 Chitinophaga sp.
CATTTGGTTTTTATTTTTCCTGCGTTAAATTTGCCCGACATTTCAAACATCTTTTTATACTAGGAAGCTTAGAATTTTACTTATGAAGTGGTCACAGTTCTTTAATACCTCTATCGGTAAGAAGTTATTGGTAGGTGCTACCGGCTTGTTTCTTTGCAGTTTTGTTATTGTACACCTGGCGGGTAATTTCCAGCTGTTGTACAACGATGAGGGCAAAGCCTTTAACGCATACGCTGCGTTCATGGGACACAACAGCCTGATTCAGTTTATTGCCTGGGGGCTGAAAATTGTGATCCTGCTGCACGCATTTATTGCGCTTCAGCTCACATTCAGCAACAGGGCGGCCCGTCCGGTGAAGTACGCCGTGAACCCGGGTAATCAAACATCTTCCTGGTTCAGCCGCCAGATGGCCATCATGGGAAGTATTCTCTTCATCTTCATTGTTATCCACCTGGTTAACTTCTGGGGAAAATTTCACTACACAGAACTGCCTACCCGTACTTATGAGGGCAGTATTGAGCCGCTGAAAGATCTGTATGCCTTGTCTTATGAAACCTTCAGGAACGGCTGGTTGGTAGCCTTGTACGTGATCGGTATGATCGGTCTGTCTTTCCACCTGATCCATGGTTTTAAAAGCGCCTGTCAGACCTTCGGTTTAAATCATAAAAAATACAACGGCCTCCTCAGCTTCATTGGCATATGGTTGTTCGGAATAGCCATCCCTATTGGTTTCGCTATCATTCCCGTTGTAATCTATTTCAAATAATTCTGTAAAGTAAGGATATATGTTGAACGCAAAAATTCCTGCCGGACCATTAAATTCCAAATGGGAAGACTATAAAGGACATTGTAAGCTGGTGAACCCTGCCAATAAACGTAGCCTGGAAGTGATCATCATTGGTACAGGTTTGGCCGGTGCATCAGCAGCGGCTTCGTTAGGTGAATTAGGATATAAAGTAAAAGCATTCTGCTTTCAGGATAGCCCGCGCCGTGCACACAGTATTGCTGCCCAGGGCGGTATCAACGCGGCAAAAAATTATCAGAACGATGGCGACTCCGTTTTCCGTTTGTTCTACGACACAGTAAAAGGTGGCGACTACCGCTCCCGCGAAGCCAACGTACACCGTTTGGCAGAAGTAAGCGGTAATATTATAGATCAGTGCGTGGCACAGGGTGTTCCCTTCGCCCGTGAATATGGCGGCCTGTTAAGTAACCGCTCTTTTGGCGGTACACAGGTACAGCGTACTTTTTATGCAGCAGGTCAAACCGGCCAGCAGCTGTTGCTCGGCGCTTACTCTGCGCTGGAACGCCAGGTGGCTTTGGGTAATGTGAAAATGTACAACCGCCATGAAATGCTCGATATCGTGAAAATTGATGGGAAAGCACGCGGTATCATTGCACGTAACCTGGTAACCGGCGAACTGGAACGCCATTTCGGTCATGCCGTGCTGATCTGCAGCGGAGGCTATGGTAACGTGTTCTACCTGTCTACCAACGCAATGGGTTCTAACGTAACTGCCGCCTGGAAAGCAACCAAGAACGGCGCTTACTTTGCTAACCCCTGCTTCACACAAATTCACCCTACCTGTATCCCGGTGTCCGGCGATCACCAGTCAAAACTGACCCTCATGTCAGAATCACTGCGTAACGACGGTCGTATCTGGGTACCCAAAAAACAGAACGATACCCGCAAAGCCAGCGATATTCCTGAAGAAGAAAGGGACTATTACCTGGAAAGAAGATATCCTGCATTCGGTAACCTCGTTCCCCGCGACGTGGCTTCCCGTGCTGCAAAAGAAAGATGCGATGCCGGTTATGGCGTAGGTACTTCCAAACAGGCAGTGTACCTCGACTTTGCCGCAGCCATTGAACGTTATGGTAATATTGAAGTGGGCAAACGCCAGATCTCCAATGCTTCCAAAGAAGAGATTATCAAACTGGGTAAAGAAGTAGTAGCCGAAAAATATGGTAACCTGTTCGACATGTACGCCAAGATCACAGGTGAAAATCCTTACGAGCTGCCTATGCGTATCTACCCTGCGGTACACTACACCATGGGCGGTCTCTGGGTGGATTATGAACTGGGTACCACCGTTCCCGGCCTGTATTCCCTGGGGGAAGCCAACTTCTCCGATCACGGCGCTAACCGCCTGGGCGCATCAGCACTGATGCAGGGCCTGGCTGATGGTTATTTCGTGATCCCTTACACCATCGGCAACTACCTGGCAGATGAAATCCGCACAAAGGCAATCCCTACCGACCATCCGGCTTTCGCGGAAGCAGAAAATAAAGTAAGAGATACGATTAATAAACTGATCAGCATCAAAGGTTCCAAATCCGTTGATTTCTTCCATAAGAAACTGGGTAAGATCATGTGGGATAAATGCGGTATGGCGCGTAATGAAAAGGGGCTGAAAGAAGCGATCGAAGAAATCAAAGCGCTGCGGGCAGAGTTCTGGAAAGATGTGCGTATCCCCGGAGATACTAAAGAATTTAACCCCGAGCTGGAAAAAGCCGGTCGTGTGGCCGACTTCCTGGAACTGGGCGAATTAATGTGCCTCGATGCGCTGAACCGTCGCGAATCCTGTGGTGGTCACTTCCGTGAAGAATCACAAACCGACGAAGGAGAAGCACAACGTAACGATGCAGAATTTAGTTACGTAGCTGCCTGGGAATATAAAGGCGAAGGCCAGTACGAACTCCACAAGGAAGCACTGGAATTTGTTGAATGTAAACCAACACAGCGTAGCTATAAATAATGGTTATTGGCGAACCGTTTAGCGGTTAGCCAGGATTATAAATCAAATAATTGTCCAAGATATATGGAACATTATAACATGAACCTCACATTAAAAGTGTGGAGGCAGAAAAACAAAGATGATCAGGGTAGATTTGAAACGTTACAGGCAAAGAACATTTCTTCTGAAATGTCGTTCCTGGAAATGTTTGATGTAGTGAATGAAGAACTGATCAATGAAGGCAAAGAACCAATAGCATTTGACCACGATTGCCGCGAAGGTATCTGCGGTATGTGCTCCATGCATATCAACGGCCGTGCACATGGTCCGTGGAATGGTACTACTACCTGCCAGCTGCACATGCGCGCTTTCAAAGATGGCGATACCATCACGGTAGAACCCTGGAGAGCAGGCTCATTCCCGGTGATCAAAGATCTCACTGTAGACAGATCCGCGTTTGACCGCATTATTGAAGCTGGTGGTTATATTTCTGTAAATACAGGTAACGCCCAGGATGCAAACTGTATCCCGGTAGATAAGACCAAAGCGGACCTGGCTTTTGCTGCGGCAGCCTGTATCGGTTGCGGCGCCTGCGTAGCGGCATGTAAGAACTCTTCTGCCATGCTGTTCGTATCTGCAAAAGTTTCCCAGCTGGCATTGCTGCCACAGGGCCATCCGGAAAAACAATCCCGCGCGCTCAATATGATCGCGCAAATGGATAAGGAAGGCTTTGGCAGCTGTACCAACACTGGCGCCTGCGAAGCGGAATGCCCGAAAGAAATTTCCCTCACCAATATCGCCCGCCTCAACAGGGAGTTTATTGCTGCAGGTTTTTCTTCCGAGAAATAGCGCGGATGTTGTCTGACTCAGGATTAAACTGATTAGGCTGATTACCCTGATTTTATTTTTTTGAATGATATATAAAGGAGATGGGAATGTTACGGCATTCTTATCTCCTTTCTTTTTTAACGCGGATTTTGTCTGACTCAGGATTAAACTGATTAC
>NZ_DATMTE010000144.1:0-17414 GCF_035564935.1 Chitinophaga sp.
GTATAAAATTTTATTTTATTTATTGAAATTCCTGTGGTTTTCCTTTTATGCTAAAACCCCATCACCGCCACCTCTTCCGGGTTATCCAGCTTCGTGCTTTTCCGCTCACCACCTACCAGCACATGCACCATATTCGTTTGCGTAGCATGTCGTTCATACAACAGGTTATTCTTCACCTGTACCTTTTTGGGCACGGGTATATTTTCCGCTTCCAGGAAGCTCCACACCGCATCTTCTTCTACCTTATAACCAATAAAATGCAGGGGAATATTTTTACCGTCGAGCGTAATTACAAGATGTTGTGAAAGATAGGCAGCCACATATTCCTCCGCCTGTTTCCTGTTGGCAGGATGAGTAAGATCCAGCGGGACCTTGTATTGCGCTTTAAGTGTATTTTCCAGGTCGTCTGTAAAAATACGGCAGCTTACCTGCAGTTCCTTTTTGCCGGCATCATGCGAAATCTCCGTCACGCTTGCATAAAACGGGTGCAGCATTGTAAGCCACAAGGTCATCCACCATTTACATAATAATAAACCCACTGGACTAAAAATTTAAAAAAAATTAACTTTTACTTTTTATAATTACCAAAATTATAGAAAAGGGGACAATGGACGAGTTGTATTTTCAGCTGGGGTGGCAACATATTATAAACTGGGATGCGTATGACCATATTCTTTTTGTAATAGCGTTAAGCGCCATTTACCTGCTGCGCGACTGGAGAAAAGTATTGGTACTGGTGACTGCATTTACAGTGGGGCATTCTATTACGCTGGCTTTAAGTGTGTTACACATTATCCGTATACCTGCGGCACTGATCGAATTTTTGATACCCGTTACCATTTGTATTACCGCCATTTCCAATATTATCCGGAAAGACGATGAGCCGCAAAAGCTGCAACTGAACTATTTCTATGCACTATTTTTCGGATTGATCCATGGACTTGGGTTTTCCAATTATCTGAAAAGTTTGTTGGGAAGCCAGGCAAATATTGTTAAACCACTCCTTGGATTCAATTTGGGGCTGGAATTTGGGCAGATCATTATTGTAATGTGCATATTGCTCATTTCTACTGCGATCGTGAAATTTGGCGGCTTAAAACGCCGGGACTGGAACATGTTCCTCTCCTCTGCTACTTTTGGCGTAGCGTTTTTAATGGTTATTCAAGGTGTAAGAGCACTGTTTATATAATACTGTTTATGAGAAAACAACTTTACCTCGCCGGGGTGTTGTGTTGCAGCGCATTGCTGCTGCAGGCGCAAAACAATCCCGGATCCAATCATGGCAACCGTTTTGAGCAGCTGGGTACTATGTTACAAACACCCAATATGTACCGCTCCGCGTCCGGGGCGCCCGGTCCAAAATACTGGCAGCAGCGGGCTGATTATGATATAGAAGCGCAGCTGGACGATGAACAGCAGAAACTCACCGGCGCAGAAACCATCACCTACTTTAATAATTCGCCCGACCCGCTTACCTACCTGTGGCTGCAGCTGGATGAAAATGAGCATGACAGTAAAAGCGACAACCAGCAATTCGACGAAAGCCGCATGTCGGACAAAATGACAATGTCTACATTGAATAAGATCCTTCCTGCAGGGAAAGACCTGGGTGTAAAGATTGTAAAGCTCACAGATGCCGATGGTAAAGCATTGCCTTACACGATCAATCAGACCATGCTTCGTATAGATCTGCCAAAACCATTGATGCCCGGTGAAAAATACCGGTTCAGGGTATCATGGTGGTATAATATCTCCGACCGTATGACGATCGGTGGCCGTGGCGGTTATGAGTATTTCCCGGAAGATAAAAATTACCTGTATACCATTTCCCAGTGGTACCCGCGACTGGCAGTATATTCCGACTTCCAGGGCTGGCAAAATAAACAGTTTACCGGCAGAGGGGAATTTGCCCTTACGTTTGGCAATTTTCGTGTGCGCATGACCGTTCCTGCCGATCACATAGTAGGCGCTACCGGCGAATGCCAGAACTATAAGGAAGTGCTAACACCAGCGCAATACCAACGCTGGCAGCAGGCGCAGAACAGCAAAGAACCCGTGGAAGTGGTAAACCTCGACGAAGCAAAAAAAGCCATGCAGCGCCACTCCGGTAAAACAAACACCTGGGTGTATGAAGCGCAGAATGTACGCGACTTCGCCTGGGTATCGTCCCGCCGCATTGTATGGGATGCGCTCGCTGCTAACGTGGAAGGTAATAAGGTAATGGCCATGTCGTACTACGGGCCCGAAGCATACCCGCTGTACCGCAGGTATTCTTCCAAAGTAGTGGCGCATACGCTTAAGTCCTATTCCAAACATACCATTCCATATCCTTACCCGGTGGCCATTTCCGTGGAAGCAGCCAATGGAATGGAATACCCCATGATCTGCTTTAACTACGGCCGCGCCGATAAGGATGGTACCTACAGCGAAGCAACAAAGAACGGTATGATAGGGGTGATCACCCATGAAGTGGGACATAACTTCTTCCCCATGATCGTGAACTCCGATGAAAGACAGTGGACATGGATGGATGAAGGGCTTAATACTTTCTGCCAGTTTATGGCGGAGCAGGAGTGGGATAGCAACTTTCCTTCCGGTCGTGGCCCTGCCCATAAGATCGTGGATTATATGAAGATGCCGAAAGATCAGCTGGAACCTATCATGACAAACTCCGAGAACATTGTGCAGTTTGGGCCTAATGCCTACGCAAAACCGGCAACCGGACTGAATATTCTCCGGGAAACCATCATGGGCCGCGACCTGTTTGATTTTGCCTTCCGTGAATATGCACGCCGCTGGGCATTCAAACATCCCACACCAGCCGATTTGTTCCGTACCATGGAAGATGCGTCTGCAGTAGACCTGGATTGGTTCTGGCGTGGATGGTTCTTTGGCATTGAACCGGTAGATATTTCCATCGACAGCGTAAAATGGTATCGCATGGATGGAAAGAACCCGGAGGAAACCGCTAAAAGTTCACAGGCAGCTTATGATAGAAACATGGACCACGTAGCCAGGCAGCGCAACAAAGCCGCTGGCGTAAAGTTCGCGGTAGATCAGGATACCAGCCTGCAGGACTTCTACAGCAAATGGAACCGCTTTGAGGTAAGCCAGGAAGATAAAGCTGCCTATAACCAGTTTTACAACGGCTTAAGCAAAGAAGAAAAAATGCTGTACGATAGTAAGAAGAACTTCTACCAGCTTACATTTTCCAATAAAGGCGGAATGGTAATGCCGCTCATTATTGAATGGACCTTTGCAGACGGTACTAAAGAAACCGACCGCATTTCCGCTTATATCTGGCGCAAAAATGAAAATGAAGTGACAAAAGTATTTGCTAAAGACAAACAGGTGGTAGCCGTGAAATTGGATCCACAGCGTGAAACAGCTGATATAGACGAAAGCAATAACAGCTGGCCCCGTGAGGCCGCAACTTCCAGGTTCGAGCTGTTTAAATCAACCGGGGGCGTACGTGGGGCTTCCAGCGGAGATAACCCGATGAAGAAAGCCAGTATAAAATAAACAAGCTATTTTATATTTTGTGGCGGCTATCATCATAGTATGGTAGCCGCCTTACTTTTCAAGATTCCTTAAAAGCCAGAGTTTATGAAAGCAATAGCCCGTTTATTATTATTGATATGCCTCGCGCAAACGGCCAGGGCAGCGGATGTGGACACCGTATCCATTCTTAGTGCCAAAATGAAGCGTGCCTACAAATGCGTGGTGATTACCCCCGCTACCTATAAAAACGGCACCCGGCGGTACCCGGTAGTATACCTGCTGCACGGCGCCGGCGGCAATTTCGCCAACTGGGTCACCAATGTGCCGGTGATCAAAGAACTGGCAGATGCCTACCAGTGTATGATCGTATGCCCCGACGGTGCAGTAACCAGCTGGTATTTTGACAGCCCGGTAGATAGCTCCATGCGCTTTGAAACCTATGTATCAAAGGAAGTCCCGCAATATATAGACCAGCATTATCAAACCCTGCCCGAACCAGCTCATCGCGCCATTGCCGGCCTGAGTATGGGCGGCCACGGCGCGTTATTCCTTGCCATCCGCCACCAGGACGTGTTTGGCGCTGCCGGTAGCATGAGCGGCGGTGTGGATATCCGGCCTTTTCCCAAGAACTGGGAGATAAAAAAACGCCTCGGTGAGCCCGGGCCGGATGGCGCCAACTGGTACGACTATACGGTAATGAAGCAGGTAGACGGCCTGAAGTCCGGTGCATTATCGCTGATCATTGATTGCGGGGTGAAAGACTTTTTTATTGATGTAAACCGGGATCTTCATAAAAAATTATTACTGGCAGGTATCGATCACGACTATACGGAACGCCCGGGGGAGCATAACTGGATGTACTGGAGTAATGCGGTGAAATACCAGTTGCTGTTTTTCCACCAGTTTTTTCAAAAGTAGAAAGTATAAAAAAAGGGAAGCCGGGCTTTAATGGCCCGGCTTTTTTGTTCTCTTTAAAAACCATCGGCAGGAATGCCAACGGTGATAATTTCCTGAATGTGACCTATATTGAATGAATGGTGTGAAAATATTTTCAGGAGCATCGCTTTTTCATGAATGCCGGTCCTCAACAGGACCGGCCTTTTTTATGCACGCGATTCAAAATAAGAATGTTCGTTTTTATTTTTTAGGATCCCACCACAGGTGTGTACCGCCTACGTCTTTCGGTTCGCTCAGCGTAGTAACGGCTTTAGCAACACCAGCGCCATTGGTGGAGTATTCATTACTGGGGAACGGCGCCCTGCGAACAAAATCAGTAGTACTCACTTTTCCACCACTGTTGTTCACCACCACCGGGAACAGTTTCGGATAACCGGTACGGCGAAATTCACTCCATGCTTCCTGTCCTTCGGGGAAATTAGCAATCCATTTCTGGGTAATGATGCGTTCCAGTTTCTTATCGAAGGTGGCGCCTTCTTCCCATTTAATGGTGATGGTGCTCAGGTATTGAGAGCCTTTTTTAATATCGTTTTGTCCGGCTGTCATCGCTTTGGGATCAATATATTCAGCAGGCAGGGAAGTAGCATTGTTATAATAAGTGCTGGCGCTGCCCAGTGCATATTGATTAAAGGAGGTTTGTATACCGGTTTCATAATTGGTTTGTGCATTACCGGCGCCGGCCCATCCGCGGGCAGCGGCTTCTGCTTTCAGGAACCAGGCTTCTGCAGCAGTTACCAGCTGTAACTTGCCGGGCAGGTCTACCAGTTTGGAATAATCGGCGTAGCGCGCTTTACCGTCAATGTTGATACCGTTGCGGATGCCGATGTATTTATCTTTTACCACCGGGTCCACTGCTTTTTTGAAGTATAAAGGCAGACGGGGATCGTTGTAGCCACCTAGATAAGTACCCATTGGGGCACCCATCAGGATATCGCCCCATGAACCGCAGATGGTGTTCAGCGGGTGCGTGGTGGTACCAATATCTACCGTGAAGTTGTCTTTATAGGTTTGCAGTAAGCCACCTGCATTGGCCAGGGCGGCTTCTCCTTCCAGTTTGGCTTTGGCCTGGTCTACGTTTACAATGCGTAACGCAAGCCGTAAGCGCAGGGTGTTGGCGAACTGTAACCATTGCTTATAGTTACCACCATATACAAGATCGGACTTTGTGAACAGCGCTGCAGATGGTTTATCTGCCAGCGGCGTAAGAATATCGATGGCTGTTTTCAGCTCTTCAAAGAAGGTGTAATACACATCCTTCTGGCTGTCGTAATCGATAGAGCCGTCGGCATTTGGCGTGTTATATTTACTGTAGATGATAGGACCGAAGATATCAGAGGTACGATGCATGGCTTCCACCTTAATGATGAGCGACATGGCATAGCTGTCCTCAACTTTACCCTTTGTGAACCCGGCCACTTTGTAGCAGGGGTTCATTACATTGGTATAGCCGGTGCTGAAAGTAGTGTTGATCCATCCATCCACAAAGCTGTAAGTGATGTTGTTAATGTTACCGCCAAAAGGGGTGGGCGACATCATATAGCCACTGTAAATATCACTCAGCAGGTTTTGCTGCAGCTGGAAAGTAGGCGCCGGCTGGTACAGGTAAATGCTGCGTTGCGCTTGTTGCAGTAAGGCTGGAACCAATGCGAAGTCCGCTGCCAGTTCATCATCGGTAGAACCGTACGGGTTTTTATTGATGTCTTCAAAGTTTTTGGTACAGCTGCTGAAGCATAGTGTGGCTGCCATCGCCAGACCAGCTATTTTGAATATTTTATAATTCATAGCTCTTGTTTTTGTTGTTCTAAATCAGGTTAAAATGCACATTTCAGGTTCAGTCCAAAGCTGCGGGTAGATGGTAATCCAAATACGTCCACACCTTGTACACCGTTACCGGTGCTCATGCTCAGTTCAGGATCGTAAGGCGCTTTTTTAGTGATGAAGAACAGGTTACGTCCTACCAGTCCAAGCTTCATATCTTTGAAAAATCCTGGTTTCAATGCGAAACTATAGCTGATAGATAATTCTCTTAAACGGATATTGGTTGCATCGTACATATAAAATTCGGTGATACCGGCACGGCCGCCTATGCCCTGGTAGTACAGGTCTGCGGGTATTTTACCGGTGTACGCCTTGCCGCTGGCGTAAACGGCAGGAACATCCACACCGCCGTTATTACGGGCGTCTCCAGTTACTTTTGATACACCGTACTGGTCCATCATCGCCTGGGTAATACTCATTACCTTACCGCCAAAGCGGCCATCCACGAGGATATTCACGTTGAATTTTTTCCAGTTGATGGAGTTGTTCCATCCCAGCAGGAAATCAGGGGTAGGGTTACCCAGGTATTCCAGTTTACCGTCTTTTGCCTTTGGTTTACCGGTTTCATCATCTATTACCAGCGCACCGCTTTCATCGCGTAAGGCTTTCTTTCCGTAGATATCGCCATAGGCGCTGCCTTCATGAAGTACCAACGCATAGGTGTTCACGTTGTCTCCTTTGGGTGTGATGGTATAATCCCCGTTTAACTGCGGCGCCAGTTTGATGAGCTTATTCCGGTTACGGGTAAAATTGAAGCCGGTATTCCATCCTACATTCTTTTGTTTGATCACCTGGTATCCCAGTGTGGCTTCAATACCGGTATTCTGTACATCGCCTGCATTCAGGTAAGCATTCGGATACAGGTAGCCCACGGATACGGGAAAGTCGAAGTACTGGTTTTTGGTGTGAGAGTTATACCAGGTAACATCCAGGTTCAGGCGGTTGTCGAAGAATCTCCACTCTGTACCAATTTCAACGGAAGTAGTGATCTCTGGTTTCAGCGCAATACCGCCAAAAGGACCGGCAATATTGGATATCAGCGTTCCTGAAATGACCTGGTTGGTAGGCCGTGTTACAAACTGGTCCACATCATTCCCCACTTTCGCGTAGGAAGCGCGGATCTTTGAATAAGTGATGGAAGAAGGCATCCTGAATACATCGCTGAGAATGGTATTCAAACCGGCGGAGTAATAGAGATATCCTTTCTTCATGGAAGGCGTATAAGCGAGGGTGGATGACCAGTCGTTACGGGCAGTGAGGTCCAGGAATACTTTTTCGCTCAGGTTTACACCAGCTGTTGCAAATACGGATTGGGTCTGCCTCCTGGAGCCGGTGGGCGTTAATTTTGCAGCGGGACTCAGTTTCAGGTTACCTATGTGAAATACATTGGCAAATGCAAGATCGCCGTCTTTGGAATCTATAAAGGTGCGGTCCTGTTTCAGATCGTTGATGCTGGTACCGGCGGTAAAATTAAATCCGAGTTTGTCAGACAATTTCCTGTTACCGGATATCAACAGGTCGCCGTAGTATTGTGTGCTGGTAAGGTAATCATAAGTATAACGGCCGTTGGCATCCGCAATGGTTGTTTGTGTGCCGGCATTTGCTTTCAGCTCATACTTGTCCCATGCTTTGTTGGCGTTACCACGCACCTGTACATTTAACCAGTCGTTGATGGCATATCGCAGGCTCAGTGAAGCAATGAGGTTATCTTTCCTGTTTTCGGTAACGTTCCTGTTCAGGATCCAGTAGGGGTTCTGCTGGAAATCTTCCCCTGCCTGCCCCTTATCATAATTAATATTCCACCAGTTCTGCATGTTCACGTTACGCATGGTAGAAAAGTACTCGTAGTTATTTTTATAACTTTCAAAGTCCAGTCCTCTCGGGAAAACGTATAAACCGGTAAGCGGGTTATAATACAAACCGGAAGTAGGGCGGTTGTGTGCATTTTGTGTGGTCATCTGCACGTTCGCATCAATAGTCAGTTTGTCGTTCAGGAAGTTGCCTGTTTCCCTGAAATTGAGGGTATGCTGACCATACTTTGCGGTGGGCATTATTCCCTTGTTCGCGGTATTGGAATAAGAGAAATAGGTTTGTGCTTTTTCGGTGCCGCCGGCTACGTTTATGGAGTTGATCCAGGTAGTACCGGTTCTGAAGAAATCCTTTACTATCTCGGGGCTATTGCCTGCTTTGCCCCAGCTATCGATGGTGCCCGCAGCTGTTTGAAGATAGGAGTTCTGTGATTCAGGGAGATAAGCAGGTCTGTCGATAGTAAAGTTGGAGGAGAAGTTCACTTTCGCCTGGCCAATCTTTCCTTTTTTGGTGGTGATGATGATAACGCCATTACCTGCCTGGCTGCCGTACAGTGCAGATGCCGAAGCACCTTTTAACACGTTGATGCTTTCAATATCATCGGGGTTGATGGTACTTAAGATATCGCCTCCATCGCGACCGCCGGAAGATGCGCCTGACGCTTGTCCCCACAGGTCTCCTGGTTGTGCGCTGGTGAAGTTGGCAATAGGTACGCCATCAACTACGTACAGGGGCTGGTTTTCACGGATGGATTTTTGTCCGCGTAATATCACCCTGGCGGAACCGCCCACACCGGAAGCGCTGCGATTGATCTGCAGGCCGGATACTTTACCGGATAAGCTATTAATAACGTTTGTTTCTTTTACATTGGTGAGATCTTCTCCTTTTACCTGTTGGGTAGAGTAGGTAAGGTCTTTTGCTTTACGTTGTATTCCGAGTGCGGTCACCACCAGTTCATTCAGTCCTTTTACATTGTCCTCCAATGTAACATTCACCGTAGGATTGCTGCCAATGCTGCTTTCTTTAACGGCAAAACCAACATAGCTGAAAACAAGTACATCACCGGTTTTAGCATTGATATGATATTTGCCTTCTGCACTTGTTTGTGTGCCTTTGGAGGCGCCTTTAATTTGTACGGTAACACCGGGCAGCGGATTGCCTTTGCTATCCTTTACGGTGCCGCTGATTTCTTTTTCCTGGAAAGTGCTACGGAATGAAGATGCGGGCGACCATGTATAGCCGGCGGCCTTCGCATATGCACTGTCTGCTAATATGGAAGTGAGAGCCAGACCGGTCATAGCGCACACTTTCATAAGGCGTAGGTTTTTTTTCATACTTGCCTTTTTATTTGGTTAATAAATGGGATTTGTATTGTTGAATTAAACTGTTCATTTTTTTGCGTGCATGATGATGGAAATAAAATGCCCGTTAGCATGGCGCGTACCATCCTTTACCGGTTGTTTCCTTCGCGTTAAATGCAGTACCGGCCCATAGGGGCGTGCAAAGCCTCATCGCTTATCGCGATGTGTTGAACCGGGTTGAGCAAAGCAGTATTGTTGTTATGTGTTTTCCTTACATGAAATGTGTTTTTGATAACGTCTGTTAGTTACAGGTTACATAGCGTGAAGCACTCAAATGCGGCGCTTCAGGAAAGGAGTCGTGCGGAGTTATTTTTAGTACTATCCTGTTTTAAATTATTTTTATTTTTGGGGAGATGTTACCGGAGATCCCACCAGAGCGGTGTTCCGCCGGTGTCCGGTCCTCTTAACGTGGCTATGGCACGGGCTACTGCTTTGGGATTGGTAACAAGTTCTATCTGCGGCATGGGTAACCGCCTGATAAATTTTTCAGTAGGAATAGTATTGCCGCTGTTATTGATCACTACGGGAAATAATTTTGGATAACCGGTGCGGCGAAATTCACTCCAGGCTTCCTGTCCTTCGGGAAACATGGCAATCCACTTCTGTGTAATGATACGTTCCAGTTTCCGCTGTAACGGTGCATTCTCTTCCCATTTAATAGTGATGGAGCTTAAATGGGGATCGCCTCCCGGCACATTGTTATCACTGTTTTGCGGATCGATGTAAGGATGAGGTTTATCTGCGCTATTGTTCATATATGCGTTGGCGTTATTGATGCCATACTGGTTGAAAGAGGTGCTGATACCGGCCGCATAGGAGGTAGCTGCATTCCCTGCGCCTTTCCATCCGTACAATGCTGCTTCTGCTTTCAGGAACCAGGCTTCAGCTGCCGTCATGAACAGGATCCTGCTGTCGAATTTCACCAGCTGGGAAAAACCGCTGTATTCTTCTTTGGCAGCAATCTTAATACCATTACGGATGCCATGATAAATATTCACGCCATCATCGGTAGGAACAAAATAATACGCCAGCCGGGGATCTTTATACCCGGTTAATATTGATTCCATGGGAGCGCTCATTCGCAGGTCGGCCCAGGTGTAGCACATGATATTCAGCGGATGTGTAACCGGCGATATATTCACTGCAAAGTTATCTGCGGGAACGGTAAGCAGCCCGAGTGGGTGACTCAATGCGGCTTCCCCTTCTTCCTTTGCTTTCTTCGGATCAATCCCCGAAATACGGATGGCCAGCCGTAAACGGAGCGTGTTGGCAAATTTTACCCACTGGGTATAATCGCCTTTGTATACCAGATCGAAGGTGGCAAAGCGCTGTGGAAAGCCCCTGTTGATGAAACCGGTGAGTGTGTCTATCGCCTCACCCAGGTCTTTAAAAAAAGCATAATAGGCCTCTTGTTGTGAATCATAATCAATCCCCATTTCCTCATTCAGCATCCCATACTTTGTATAAATGACAGGTCCGTAAATATCACTGATGCGATGCATAGCTTCCACCTTGATGATCTGCGCCCATGCGTAAAAATCGGCGTAATGGCCCAGGGCTTTCGATTGTGCAAAATCGCAGGTTTTCATCACATTGCTGTAAGTTACCTGCCAGGGTTTATTGTTCCAGTAGTACAGCAGCCCGTAATTGGTATTGTTGATATTGCCTTCAAAAGGAGTGGGCGCCATCATATAGCCGGAGAAAACATCCGCATTGAGGTTTTGCTGTAACTGGGCTGTGGGAGGATCGTTGTAGATAAGCAGGTTCAGCTGTGCCTGCGACAAAGGTTCTCCCATCAGCCGATAATCGGCTTTTAGTTCATCCTCCGTAAAATCGAAAGGATTTTTGTTGATCTCATCAAATCTCTTCGTACATGCACCTGCCAGCATAATTGCCATAACAGCGAATAATGTGCTTGTTTTCCAGCTTTTCATTGGTGAGTATTTTAAATTCCTAATCTCAGGTTAATACCCATACTGCGTACAGGCGGCAACCCGAAAACATCTACACCCTGCAAGCCATTGCCGGTACCCATAGATACTTCGGGGTCAAACGGCGCATGCAGTTCAAAAAAGAAAAGGTTCCTGCCTACAATGCCCATCCGCATATTGCGGATCCATTTCCACTTCAGCGGTATGCGGTAGCTCAGGCTCAGTTCCCGTAAGCGGATATTGGTAGCATCGTACATATACATTTCACCAATGCCGGCCCTGCCGCCAATGGTGGTATAGTAGCTTTGCGCATCAATTTTTCCGCTGTATGGCGTGCCGTTACTGTTTACGGCATTGATATTCACACCGCCGTTATCGCGGGCCCTGGCGCTTACTTCACTCACGCCGTACCAGTCCAGCACAGCCTGTGTAACGCTCATCACTTTGCCGCCGAAACGGCCGTCTACCAGGAAACTCAGGTTAAAGTTCCTGTAGTCGATACTGTTGTTCCATCCTATGGTAAAATCAGGATTTGGATTGCCTACTTTTTTAAATGCATTACGTGTCTGTAATTTCCCGGCTGCATCAATCATGTAGGCGCCTTTATCGTTTTGTACCAGTTCCTTATTGGAATAAATATCTCCCCACGATCCTCCTTCCATGATAAACGAGCCAAACATATTTACACCGAAATCAGTGAGCACAAACATACTGCTGGTATCTGCGCCAATGATCCTTGAATTGGACAGTGAAACGATCTTGTTTTTATTTGCGGCAAAGTTGATGGTGCTGGTCCAGGAAACGGCTTTATTACGTATAGGCATTAGCGTAAGTGTGGCTTCCCATCCCTGGTTTTGTATGTTACCCATGTTGAGATAATAGGTATTATACTTGTTGCCCAGCGGCGCCGGTACTTCCATGTATTGTTTGTAATTGTTGTTTTTGTAGAAAGTAACATCGGCAGTGATCCTGTTCTTCAGCAGGTGCGCTTCCAGTCCTATCTCAAACGAGCGGTTATCTTCCGGCTCCAGGCTTAGCCCCGGGTACAGGGTACGCTGATTCAGCACTACACGCGTAACACCGGCAATGGTTTGCAGGGTAAACGCTGCGGGCCTCGACGAATAAGCGGCAATATCATTGCCTACTTTGGCATACGAAATGCGCGAACGGAGAAAATCGACAGCCGCCGGCATTTTAAACATCTCGCTCCATACGGCCGATAAGCCGGCGGAATAATAGAAGTATCCTTTGTGCAGGGTGGAGGTATAGGCAAATGTGCTGGACCAGTCGTTGCGCCCGGTAAGATCCAGGAACAGGTAATTGTTGATGCCTGCCTGTATATTGCTGAACAGTGCCTGCAGCTGTTTCTGGTCTATGCTGTGCTGCGCATCGAGCGAGGTGCTGAGGATATTGGATACGGAAAATTTATTCGGATAGGTAAGCCCGGGATCTGCATTGGGATTAGAGCCGTTGAAAGTGCGTTCATGCGCTTTGGTGTCTGTAATACTTGCCCCTATGTTGCCCGCCAGGTGCAGCCACTTGTTTATTTTGCGGCTGGCATTCAGCATCATATCCCCGTACAGTTGGGTATTGAACTCGCGTTCAAGGGTATAGCGTCCGTTGGAGCCGGCCAGCACGATCTGTGTACCCGCGTAGGCTTCCAGTTCGTACTGATCAAGCGATTTATCGAAGTTGCCGCGTGCTTTCAGCGATAGCCAATCGTTCAGCTGCCAGGTGAGCGACAGCGTAGCCAGGCCGCGGTACCGGGAATCCAGCCGTAGATCGCGGTGCAGCGCCCACATCGGGTTTTGCTGATCGTCCTGCCCGATCCATTTTTTATCATTGCGGATATTCCACCAGTTCTGCATGTACAGGTCGCGGCCCTGGTCGTAATATTCAAAGTTGTTTTTGTAATAGTCGAAATCCTGTCCGCGCGGGAAGGTATAAAGCCCGGAAATAGGGCTGTAGTATAGTCCCGAAGAAAGCCGGTTGGTGGTGCTTTGTGCGGTGAAGGATACGTTGGCGTCCATCACCAGTTTATCGTTCAGCAGTTTCAGTGTTTCGCGCAGGTTTACCGTATGACGGTCGAATTTGTTGGTGGGAAGAATACCTTTATTGGTTGTATTGGCGTATGAAAAATAACTCTGCGCGGTTTCTGTACCGCCGCTGAAAGCGATGGTATTGGTGAAGGTGGAGCCGGTGTTATAAAAGTGTTTTACATGATCCGGTGCGTTCACAGGGGGGCCCCAGCTGCCGAGTGATCCGGGTTGTGGCGTACCTACTTTGTCTACGCCAGGTGTATCGGTTTGTGCATAGCGGTATTGCAACGGCGGTAGCAGCGAAGGCATTTCCCGGGTATAATCGGAAGAAACGTCAATTTTGCTCCGGCCGGGTTTACCTTTTTTGGTGGTGATGAGGATCACGCCGTTGGCGGCCTGGCTGCCATAAAGCGCGGCTGCGGAGGCGCCTTTCAGGATACTGATGCTTTCAATATCATCGGGGTTGATATTGGAAATGCCATCGCCTCCATCGCGGCCACCGGCGCCGATGATGTTATGCGACTGCCCCCATACATCCGCCGGCTGTGCAGGAGTATAGTTGGCATAAGGCACCCCGTCAACAATATACAGTGGTTGATTTTCGCGGGTGGATTTGTTGCCGCGCAGTACTACCCTCACAGAGCCGCCTATGCCGGAGGCGCTGCGGGTGATGGTGGCGCCGGCAGTTTTCCCGTTAAGGCTGTTGATCACATTGGCATCTTTTACCAGTTGGAGGTCGTCGCCATCCAGTTGCTGGGTGGCGTAGGGCAATTCCCTGCTTTTTTTCTGGATGCCCAGTGCGGTAACTACCAGTTCGTTGAGTGCCTTTACATTTTCCTGCAGGCGTACATCAATAGCCGGATCGGTGCCCACGGTCACTTCGCGGGTAATGAAGCCTACAGAGCTGAACACAAGCACATCGCCGGTGCTGGCTTTCAGTGAAAAACCGGCATCGGCGTTGGATTGGGTTCCTTTATTGGAATGCTTGATCTGAATGGTGACTCCGGGGAGCGGCGTGCCTTTGTTATCGCGTACTGTTCCACTGATATCTCTTTCCAGGGACACATGATTCAGGAGGCTTACAGCCGGTGAGGGTCCGGTATCATTTTCTGCTCCTACTATAATTTTGTTGTTGATACGGGTAAACTTTAACCCTGCCTGCACTGATAATAACGTAAGCACTTCATCGATGGGTGTTTTAGTACAGTTTAACGTAATCTTTTTCCCCAGGTTAAGATCAGCTTTGTCGTAGTGAAAATTCAGGCCGGTTTTCGCCGAAATTTCGGTCATTACATCTTCCAGGTTTTTATCTTTCACCTGGATGGTGACAACTATACCTGTTGGCGGATCGGGTGTTTGCGTGATGGCACTAGTCGTTGTGTTCAGGCTTCCCGCCAGCAGGAGTGTCAGCATCAACCCCGTGGATACAAACCACATCAGGGGGCATGGCTTTATCCTCATATGGACTAGTTTTTATTTTGCAGGTAAACGGTATCTTTTTTAATGGTATAAGAAAGGGATTTGGCGAGGCAGATAATATCCATCACATCTTTCAGGCTTTCATTTTTGAAAGAGCCATTATAGTTCCATTCTTTTTTATTGCTTTCGTTCACAACGGTGATGCCATAGCGGTTTTCTATGCCTGTTACTATTTCATTATAGGGGGCATCCCTGAATACAAGGTATCCCTGTTTCCAGCCGGTTATGTCTTCAGGTTTACTGAAAACGGATTTCACCAGGCTGAGTGAAATACGGTCGTAGCTGATTTGTTCGCTTGGCTGTAGAATGAGTGAAGAAGCCGGGTGGCTGTTTTTATCCAGTTGGTCTACTTTTACTTTACCGCTTACCAGTGCTACCGTTACTTTGTTTTCGCTGGCGTATGCGCGAATGTTAAATGCGGTGCCAAGTGCAGTGGTAGCCAGTTCCCCGGTATGCACCACGAATTGCCTGGCCGGATCGGGCGCTACATTAAAAAAGGCTTCTCCTTCTTCCAGGAAGATGGTACGGCTGCCGGCGCCAAAATGTTCAGGATAGCGCACTTTACTGCCTGCGTTCAGTTCCAGGGAGCTGCCGTCTTCAAGGGTAATACTTTCCCTGTTTCCTTTGGGGGTAGAGATTTCCACGAATCCGTTCCTGATCACGCGGTTGGATTGCAGGGCGATTACCGGCGGCTGGAAATTGCCGGTTGCCCGGGTGGGGGACAATTGCCGGTTAAACCAGAAGAGCCCTGCTGCAAGCAATACCACTGCTGCAGTGGCAGCATACCAGTAGCCGGTACGGATATGCCGTACTTTTGGTGCGGGGTTGATATGTTCATTGAGCTGTAAACGGATGCTGTCCAGTTCGCGGTCCAGTTCTTTGTCTGCTGCGTAGGTGGACTTATGCCGGTTGATATTTTCAAACCATTGATCTACAATAGCTGCCTCTTCAGGTGAGCAATTCCCCTGGTTATACCGCTCCAGCAATATTTTAATCTGTTCTGTGTCCACCTGTTGCCGTTTTAAGTGTTCTTAAGTCGTATTAACGTGGAAAAGGTACCATGTACATTTAATTATTTTTTACCCGGGTCAGGCAAGTAAATAAACAAATGCCAGGATGATGGTCAGGTCGGTCCTGGCATAGCTGGTCCTTAGTATTTTCAACGCTTTGGTGATCTGGTTTTTTACGGTTTGCTGCGAAAGGCCGAGATGGGTGGAAATCTGTTCTACGCTGAGGTTTTCAAACCGGCTGAGCATGAAAATTTCTTTCATACGGCCGGGCAGTTGATTGATGGCCTCAAACAGTTCCTGTGTCCGTGCTTTATTGTCTACCGTTTCCGTGATGGAATGCGGTTGTGCATCGAAATGTTCGATGAGTTGCTGCAGGTATTTGCGGTAGGTAGCGTTTTTCCGGTAAATGTCTATGATCTTGTGGCGGGCTACCTGGTACAGGTATGCTTTCAGCGATTCCCGGAGGATTATTGAATGCCTTTTCTCCCAGAGGGAAATAAAGAGTTCCTGCAGCACATCTTTGCTGATCTCGGCAGCATCCAGTTTACTGTGTATAAACAAATACAATGGTTTACTGTAGCGGTCGTAGATGGCATTAAAGGCAGCGGTGTCGTCGCTTTTCAGCAGCGAAATTAACTGGTTATCGGAATAACTGCTGTACATCGGATTACAGTAGTAATTAAGCGTTTTGGTTGATAATTACTGAAATGAATGTAAGAAGAAAATTTTGAAATCAGGACATTTGACCGCTTACTTTTTAAAATAACTCAATAACCAAATGATAAAATAATTACATTTTTTATCATGCTTCCTTCAGGCGAAGTTCATTTTTATATTCCTTGGGAGTTTTACCTACTATTTCCTTGAAGAACCGGTTGAAGTTAGAGAGGTTCTTAAATCCGCAGGAATAGGCTATTTCGGCGATGGACCAGTCTTCTTCGGTTAACCGTTTGCAGGCATGGCCAATGCGTACTTCGTTCAAGAACTGTACAAACGACTTTTTGGTGCGGTTTTTAAAGAAGCGGCAAAAGGATTGGGGCGACAGGTTGGTGATGCTGGCCACATCCTGCAGGGATATTTCCTTGGAGAAGTTGTTCATTACATATTTGAATACTTCGTCGATCTTATGGTTATCTTTTACGTTGTAGGCGTGGGAATAGCCGGTACTGGCCAGGTAGTAGCAGTCGCGGGTTTCCGACAGTGTTTTCAGGATGTGGAGCAGTGATATGATGCGGTCCAGTCCTTCTTTACGGGGCAGGGCCAGGATTTCCGGCTTTAGCAGCTCATGGGTGGCGCCGGTGATCTTCATGCCTCTTTGTGCCCGGTGGAATAATTCGCTGAGGGCTTTGGTTTCCGGTAATCCGTAAAACTTTTCCCCAAATATGTCTTTGGGAAAGTAGATGACCACAGAACGGGCTTTCAGGTTTTCATCTCCCTTATAATATTCTTCCTCATTATACCATACATGCGGTATATGCGGGCCCAGAAATACCATATCGCCTTCTTCAA
>NZ_DATMTE010000145.1:0-3108 GCF_035564935.1 Chitinophaga sp.
AAACTTCACGGTAGATAAAACACCGGGTAAGATCTTATGCACGCTGAATAACGTGAGTAAAAGCTTTGGCAAGATCGAGATCCTGAAAAATACCAGCGCCGAAATTAACCGCGGCGATAAAATTGCCCTCATCGGCGCCAATGGTAAAGGTAAATCTACCCTCCTGCGCATCATTTTCGGGATGGAACCCATGGAAGGTGAACGCGTACCCGGTCATAACGTGGTAACCAGCTTTTATGCGCAGCACCAGCTGGAATCGCTGGACCTGAACAGCGAAATACTGGACGAGCTGAAGAACTTCGGCAGCGGCCGCACAGAACTGGAATTACGCCAGCTCCTGGGTTGCTTCCTCTTTACCGGCGACGATGTGTTTAAGAAGATCAAGATCCTCTCCGGGGGTGAAAAAGCACGCGTGGCGCTGGCAAAAACCATTATCAGCCAGGCCAACTTCCTTATGCTGGATGAGCCCACGAACCACCTGGATATGAACTCCGTGCAGATGCTGATAGATGCCCTCAATAAATACGATGGCAGCCTGGTACTGGTATCGCACGACCGTTACTTTGTGAGCCAGACCGCCAATAAGATCTGGGAAATTGTAGACGGCGAAATCAAGGAATTTAAAGGCACCTACAACGAATACGAAGAGTGGAAAAAGAGAATGGCTGCCCAGCAACAGAACAATAACACCAAAGCCGGTAACAGTAACGCAGATACGAAAAAAGAAAGCAAACAGCAAAACACCGCTCCTGCTGCCGAAGCAGGCAAAGGCGCTATCAATAAAGACGTTCAGCGTGAATTACAGAAACAACAGAAACAGTTTTCACAGGTAGAAGGCCAGGTGGCCAGCCTGAAGGAACGTAAGGCCGGTCTTGAAGCCAGCCTGGCTTCCCCTGAAATCTATAACGATAAAACAAAATTTGCCCAGGTAGAAAGCGAATACCAGGATGTTCAGAAATACCTGGACAGGGCCAATCAGCAATACGAGCAATTATTTGAAAAAATAATGCAGCTGGAAGCGAACCTTATCAGCTAGTAATTTTGTTATACAGGTATCTTACGGGATACCTGTATAACACCACTAAAACCCTTTCTGAAGTATGCAAAAGATACTGGTAGTTGAAGACGAAGTTAAAGTAGCCAATGCCGTTAAGAAAGGACTGGAAGAAAACGGTTTCGATGTGGATGTAGCCTACGACGGGCGTATCGGGAAGGGATTAGCCACCAGCAACGATTACGACCTGGTGATCCTGGATCTGAACCTGCCCCACAACAACGGCTACGAACTCTGCGAAGTGATCCGCCACAAAAACAACCGCGTTCCGGTAATTATGCTCACCGCCCTCGGCGGCATGGAAGACAAAATGCAGGCCTTTGAACTGGGCGCAGACGACTACCTGGTAAAGCCTTTTGATTTCCGTGAACTGCTGGCGCGCATCCGCGTATTCCTGAAAAGAGCCGGTTCAGATGCCACACACGGCACCCAATACAAAATTGTTATCGCCGACCTGGAAATAGACCGGGAAAAGAAAGACGTAACCCGCGGCGGCAAAAAAATTGCCCTCACCGCCAAGGAATACCAGCTGCTGGAATTTCTCGCCATGCATAAAGGTAAAGTCATCTCTAAAATCACTATCGCGGAAAAAGTATGGGATATCGACTTCGATACCGGTACCAATGTAATTGAAGTGTACATGAACTTCCTCCGCAAAAAAATTGACAAGGATTTCGAACAGAAACTCCTGCACACAAAAACAGGCATGGGTTATTATCTTTCTGAAGAATAACGCTCCCGGTTGAAGATCAAATATAAAATAGCGCTTTATTATACCCTGTCGGCTACGCTGATGCTGGTGGCATTTGCCGTACTGGCTTATTATTTCTCCGCTAAATCACGGAAAGCAGAATACCTGGAACGACTGGAATACCGCGCCCGCTCCATTGCCAACGTGATCATTGAAGACGGTAACGTGAAGGTAGACCTCCTGCGGAAGCTGGACCGCACTACCTTCCAGGATCTTTACAAAGAAACCATCCTGGTATATAACCCGGATTATGATCTGTTGTACAGTAACCTGAAAGACACCACCATCCGCACCCATCCCAGTTTACTCAATTACATCAAGGAAAATAAAGTGTACAGCGCCGACAAAGGCAGCGATGAAGTTGTAGGCGTTTACTACACAGAAGGAAATGTATCCGTTATTGTTATTGTAGCCTCCTTTGATAAATATGGCTTTCAAAATCTCCGGAACCTCAGCCAGATCCTGTTGCTGGAGCTTATTACAGCGATAATAGTACTGGTGGGCGTAGGGTATTTTTTTGCACGGAAAATGGTACAGCCTATCGATCAGCTGGTGCAGCAGGTAGACAGCATTAACGCCAACAACATGCAGGATACCCAGGTAGCCGTGAAAGGAAAAGATGAAATAGCCAAACTGGGCGCCAATTTTAACACCATGCTGCAGCGGCTCAGCGAGTCGTTTCACCTGCAGAAAAGCTTTGTAAGCAATGCCTCCCATGAGCTGCGCACTCCCCTCGCAGCTATCATCAGCCAGTTACAGGTAACCTTGTCGAAAGACCGCAGCAAGGAAGAATACCTGGCGCTGCTTACCTCCGTACTGGAAGATGCAGAAAACCTTTCCGACCTTTCCAACGGCCTGTTGCAACTGGCCCAATCAGAAATGCGGCAACAGGAATTTGTGTTGAGCAATGTAAGGATAGATGAACTGCTAATGGAGATGACCACCCTGATCCGGCTGAAACAAAAAACCGCCAGCAAAGTGGAGATCCATTTCATGAAAGTACCCGACAACGACCTGCTGGTCACCTGTTATGGAAATGAAAACTTACTGAAGGTACTTTTCCTTAACCTGATTGATAATGCCTGTAAGTTTTCCGATAATAATACCGCGCATGTGTCGATAGATTTTTTCACGAAATACATCCTCGTACAGGTAAAAGACTCCGGGATCGGTATTCCGCCGGACGATATCAGCAAAATATTTGAACCCTTTTACCGCGGCCAGAACGTGCTCCAGATCCGTGGCCACGGCCTTGGTTTATCCATCTGCAAAAAAATTGTACAAATACACAACGGCCATATCA
>NZ_DATMTE010000146.1:0-1587 GCF_035564935.1 Chitinophaga sp.
GGACGAGTTTTCATCTGAAGCGGTTACCTTGCCTATTGATAAAGTGGTGGCGGATATAGTAAAAGCAAAATATTAAAAAGAAGAGGGCTGCTCTACGGAACAGCCCTCTTCTTTTTAATATTTTGCTTTTACCATATCCGCCACCACTTTATCAATAGGCAGGGTAACCGCTTCAGATGAAAACTCGTCCCAGCTGATCCAGCGGGCACGCTCCACTTCTTCCACGCCTTCGGGCACCGTAAAGTCGAATGGTTGGGTGCTTACAGCGGCGGTGAAGGCCGACAGCGGTGTTACGAGATAATAAATAGAGATGATCTGGGTAACGTTGTCAAACGCAGAGATCTGGAAGAAATCGGTGGTATAAATATGCTCCACTACTTTTACGTCCTGGCCCAGTTCTTCCTGCCATTCACGAACGATGCATTCCAGGGTGCCTTCCCCGAACTCAAGGCCGCCGCCGGGAAATTTGGTGTAATAACCCCCACGGATATACTCATCGCTTACCAGCACCTGCTTCTGATCGTTGATCATGATGCCGTATACTCTTACGTTAAATCCAGTTTGCATATGCTTATTTAATAAAGGCTAGAACCACTTCTTCTTCATAAAATACCAGCTGATAACCACCGAAATGGCAATAGACAGGATGACAGGTATATAGAAGGCGTGAAGGGTGTGCTGGTAGGGGATATCCACGTTCATGCCATAGATACTGGCCACCAGCATGGGAAATGTAAGGATAATGGTAATGGAGGTAAGACGCTTCATTACCACGTTCAGGTTATTGGAAATGATGCTGGCAAAAGCATCCATGGTACTGCTGAGAATGTTGGTGTATACATTGGCCATTTCCAGCGCCTGGGAAGTGTCTACGATCAGATCCTGCAGAAATTCCTTTTCATCTTCGTTAAGTCCCAGGAAATTGGTACGTTCCAGCTTCATCAGCAGCAGCTCATTGCTGCGCAGGGCGGTAACAAAATATACCAGGCTTTTCTGGATACGCATAATACCCAACAGTTCCTCGTTCCGGTTGGAATCGTATAATTTGGCCTCCAGCATGTTCCTGCGCTGGTTAATTTCCTTCAGGTAATCGAGGAAATTAATGACCACTTTCTCAAATATTTTCAGCACCATCATGTTCCTTTTTTCCGGGGAACGGTTATGAAAAGTATTCAGGAATTTTTTGATGGCGGTATTGTCGAAAGAGTTTACCGTAATGATCTGGTGGTGGGTCAGGATAATTACGATGGGGATGGTAATGTAATAGGCTTCACTTTCATTGATCGAATTGTTTTCGGTAGGCGTTTTCAGTACAATGAGCTTCACATTGTCTTCCAGCTCAAACCTGGCTTTTTCGTCAATATCAAGAGAGTCTGTGAGGAAGTCCAGGGGAATATCGAGTTCCTCTGACAGCTGTTCAAACTCGGCCTGTTTAAGCGGCGGGGTAATATTTACCCAGGCGCCGTTTTCAGGCTGGCGTATTTCAACAGTTTTGGAATCTATATTTGTAAAATACTGGATCATCGGGCGCAAAGGTAGTTAAAATGTTGAATCCTGTTTCCATTTGACGTAATATTGTGCAACAGG
>NZ_DATMTE010000147.1:0-1869 GCF_035564935.1 Chitinophaga sp.
GGCTAATAACACGCTACCGAAAAGGAGAAAAGAAGGAAAATATCCTTTTGGAAGTAAAAACGGTGCTCGAGGCACCTGAAAAATTTAGGGCGGATCCAATCTGGGCGAAGCTTGCCGAAGGTTTGATTCAGCCGGTTGAAGCCCGTATGCGGCAGCTAAATAAGCAGATGGCTCCCTTTACCATTTTTGGTGAAAATGAAATTGATGAACAGGCCAAAAAGCAGTTGTATGAAGCATTGAAACTTCCCATAGCATATCGGGGAGCATTGATGCCAGATGCACATATGGGCTATGGCCTGCCGATCGGCGGGGTGCTGGCAACAGATAATGCCGTGATACCTTACGGGGTCGGTGTGGATATCGGCTGCCGGATGAGCCTGTCTATCTTTGATTTACCGGCAAGTTATTTCAAAGGAAGAGAATTCCAGTTGCGAAATATGCTGAAAGAAAACACCAAATTCGGTATGTATGATACGCATCGTGAGAAACAGGATCATGCAATTTTTAGCCGGGCCGAATTTAACGATATCCCGCTGCTGAAATCATTGTTGGATAAAGCGTACAAACAACTCGGGACCTCAGGCGGCGGTAATCACTTTGTCGAATTTGGCGTGGTTGAGCTGCATGCTGTCCGACCGGACTGGGGGCTGGCCCCCGGCACTTATCTGGCGATCCTGTCGCATAGTGGATCGCGGGGATTGGGCGCAAATATTGCCAAACGGTATACCGATCTGGCGGCAAAACAGTGTCCTTTACCGCGTCATGTGCAACATCTGGCGTGGCTGGACCTGGACAGCCAAGAAGGTCAGGAGTACTGGTTAGCGATGAATTTAGCGGGTGATTATGCACGGGCCTGTCATGAGGATATCCACAGGCGTTTGGCAAAGGCTTTGGGGGAACGGCCCGTTTTGACCATCGACAACCACCATAATTTTGCCTGGAAGGAAACCGTGGATGGAAAAGAATGTATTGTTCACCGCAAAGGGGCGACACCTGCCGGACAGGGGGTGCTGGGGATTATCCCGGGCTCCATGACCGCACCCGGATTTATCGTTGAGGGGCGGGGCAATCCGTTGAGCCTGCAATCGGCATCGCATGGAGCCGGACGCATGATGTCACGGGCAGCCTGCAAAAGTAGCTTCACCAAAAGTGCCATGCTGAAGGAACTGGAGAAACATGATGTAGAACTCATCGGGGGCGCATTGGATGAAGCTCCACATGCTTATAAGGATATTCACCGGGTGATGAGCCTGCAGCAGGAGTTGGTTAATGTACTTGGAACATTTCGTCCCAAGATTGTTCGCATGGATAAATAGGAGGAACATGGAAAAGTATATTTTATTGACTTCGGGACGAGGACCAAGGGAATGTAATCTTGCCGTAAAGCTAGCGTTGGAAAGGATGCGGTTAGAAGCGAAGCAATACGGCTTAAAGATGGAGACGGTGGAAGTCGAAGAGATCGATGGGCTTCCCTGTTCATTGGTGTTAAAGCTCAGAGGTGAGGCAAGTGCCGTATTTATTGATCGTTGGATAGGAACAATTTGTTGGATCTGTCCAAGTCCTTTTCGGCTCAACCACAAACGTAAGAATTGGTTTTTGGAGGTCAAGAACTGGTATCCGGTACAGCCTGTTGCGAAAATGAACTTGAAGGATGTGCAATTTCAGGCCATGCGCAGCAGTGGCGCAGGAGGACAGCATGTAAACAAGGTGAGTTCAGCGGTGCGTGCGACTCATCTCCCGACAGGGATGATGGTGCAGGTGATGGATACCCGTTCCCAATTGCAAAATAAAGAAATTGCCGTTTTGCGTTTGGAAGAACGCTTGCTGGAGCTGGAACGGTTGCAGAAAAATGCAGGGAAAAACCAGTCC
>NZ_DATMTE010000148.1:0-4891 GCF_035564935.1 Chitinophaga sp.
GGAGTAACTCCTGTAATATTAGCATATTCTCCATGTACTATTTTAACCCCAGGTAATCCCGTATACATGACAGTACAGGATAGTTGTACAATCATTTCTTTCTAAATTAGAGTAACATACAAATACGGCTATTAGAAGACCTCAGATTTTTTCTGATATACAGAGATAATATTCCAGCGATCGATTTCACGTTATTAAATTCCGTCTTATGAAACCTTGCGCAATTCTTTTTATTGCGACTGTCGTTGTATTTGCCGGATGCAGGAAAGCATCTTTACAAAAGATACCCATCTCAAAGACAATGGCAATGCAGCAGGTGGCTGTATTTGAAAGTACAGATATTCCTGTAACGAGTGTAACCACATCGTCTGCCTTATGGCCGGCAGCGGCGCTGAAAGACAGTAATGACGCAACTATATGGAGTTCCAATATTCACGCCAGTGGAGGAGAAACAGAATGGGTAGCTTATTGGTTTAACAGCTCTGATAGCGTAAACTATATTAAGATGCTTCCCCGCTATGGCGCCACAGGCGCGCTTGGATTTCCTGTCAGCTTTCGCATCTATACATCTAATGGAAGCAGTTGGGTGCTTGCGGTTACTGATACCGCTTTCCCTGTACCGCAGAATGGATGGGTCATATTGCCGTTGCCATCTACCATTTATACCAATGGTATTCAGATTGTGGTCACAACATTGGGGAAAGACAATGTAAACAACTATGTATTTCAGCTGGCGGAGGTAAGTGCCGGCCACGATGCAAAGTTTGATCATTTTAAGTTCATCAGTAATAATAATGTTTACCAGCAAAATGAGATCAGGAACGTTGGCTCAGGTACATTTAATCCCAATAAAATAACCAACTGGAATTATGATGATAGGAATCCTATCATAGTGGCACAGGCCGGAGGTAACAGCAATATATATGCACCCAGTATCCAGGCCAATGGCGGCGCATGGAATGTTTATTTTGGGGGCTGGGATGGAACCACAGATGGCAACGATCGTATATAGCGATGGCACCGGGGCGCAGTGGGGTAATGTAGAGAGCGCCTATGGGCCGGACCGTATTAAATTATACATGAATACCAATATTGAAACCGGGCATTTTTATGTTTATGATACAGATGGGTCTACCCTGTTGTATACCAGTCCACGGGTAACTATGCGGTCGGGAGATATCTGGGAATACCGGCCATAAAACTATGCGGCCATCAACTATACTGTTACACCTGAAAAATACATCTATCACATGAAGCAATTTTTTATCCTGGCACTGGCATTTGCAACAGGCGGTTGCAATAAGCTGAAGAATTTTACGGAAGATAATTATAAGAAAAAAGATACCATCTACAGCGATACTTTTAACGTGGCGGCAGGATGGGATATCTATACCGGTGGGGTATACCGTTACGGGCCTTCCATCATCAGGCATCCGGATGGTTCTTTTGATGCCTGGTTTGCCGCTCCCGGCGGCACTTTCGGGGACAAGGTGCTGTACTTCAACGAGGGAGGGCTGCAAAGCCCCGTAGGGCTGTCGGGCGGTAATACCGCCGCCCAGCAGTTCACTGCTGCCAGCCCGTTCTATGCTATCAATGTGGCATGCCCCAACTGAAACTCCACCAACAGCAGTTTAACGCTGAGCCTCTACCAGTGGAACACCGATTATGCCACTACAGTTGCAGGTACGGCGCTGGCTACTATGGCCTATACGAATTATATCGACAACCAGAACCTGCAGCTGGCCAGGGACGCTTACTTTGCTGCGGGAACATACCTGTGGGTATTAAGTGATCCTGCCGGAACGGCGGGCGTTTGGAAAAAAGATGGCAACATAAGCGGTGTGCTTAATTATCTGAATGGCCAGCCTGTTACCGGAAGCTACCAGTCGTTTATCCTGCTTAATAAATCTTCCGGCGGCGCTTATTGGGACCAGATCGCGTACCGGCATTCAACGGATGAGGGTAATACCTGGACTACTGATTCAATGGTATTAAAACCAACGGAAGGTACCCGCGATCAGCTCTCTGTTTGCGATCCGGGGGTCATAAAATCCGGGAGTTATTATTATATAGGTTATACTTCTACTGAAAATACAGCAGGCGTTTTTAATCATGCATATGTGGCCAGGTCTTTATCGCCAACCGTCCGTGGGAAAAGTGGGATGGAAGCGGCTGGGGCGGCAACCCTCAACCGGTTATTACGTTTACCGGCGATGCTACGGCCTGGGGCGCAGGCGAACCACGGATGCTGGTGAATAATGATACCTTGTTCTTCTATTATACCTGGACCGATACAAATATCAATGAGACCCGCGTGGCTACGGTTAGTGCCAGCGATGCCAACTGGCCGGCGCATCTTAGTTTTCATGGAACTGCTGTGAATAAGACCGGCATAGCAGGGGCGGACCGCTGCGATATTAAATATCGTGATGACCTGAAAAAATACCAGGCTATTCACACCGCTTCCAGGTTAACGGCCAACAGCTATATCGCGTTATGGGAATCTGCAGATGGATTGTCTTTTACAAAGATTGCCGAAATACGGACCAACCTGCATCCTTACCTGCACAATTGCGGATGGAGCGGCGATGAAAGAGGACACATCAACCCGGATAAACAACAGTACCTATCGTATGCCTATGGTCCCAACTGGGCCAACTGGAATACCGCATGGCATCCTATCAGTTTCCAGCCTTAGTTAAAAAAATACGGGCAGCTTCTTATAGCCAGCAAAACACCCGGGGCAGCTTTTACCGGCTGCCCTGCAGGCTTCTATTTTTCTGAAAAAATAAAACAAATCATTTGACATCAGGATAGTGCAGGTTGCCGCAATGAAAGGGGCGCACTATTTTATTTAACCAATTCCTCCTACTATGAACAACAGCATCATCTTCCGTAATATTTTTACCGGAACTTTTTTACTCATTGCATTAAGTGCCGCAATGACAGATACAAATCATGTTACGGGTAAAGAAAATTCCCTGAAACCTTTAGCTGATACCGCCGGCAGCGGGAATTACTACCGGGATCTGTACGCCGATACCTGGGTGGCTTCCGATGCATTGGGGCGAACGATGCCCGGTTTGCAGGAAGCGGGGCCTGTAAAAAAAGACCAGCAACGGGTTGTAGGAATGTTTTATATCACCTGGCATGATGATGGTAATGCCAATGCAAAAAGTCCTTATGCTGCAGATGTTACCAAAGTACTCGCGGAAAACCCGGATGCCCGTATGAATGCCAAGCATCCGCGCTGGGCCTACGGTTCCTATCATTGGGGTGAGCCGGAAATGGGCTATTTCCTGAGCAAAGATGAATACGTGATCCGGAAAGATATGTCGATGCTGGCCGATGCCGGTGTAGATGTGCTGGTAATGGATGTTACCAATGCAGTGAGATATTGGGACGAATGGGAGGTACTTTTTACTACGATGCAAAAAATGAAAGCGGAGGGAAATAAACTACCTCAATTTTGCTTCTGGGCATTTAACGGCCCGGTGATCACGGTAGTGCAGGATCTTTACGACCGCATCTATAAAAACAACCGCTTCAGTGACCTGTGGTTCTACTGGGATGGTAAACCGCTGTTGTTATACAACGGCACCCCGGAATACGATGCCAACGGGCAGGGTACCAAAAACGCCAATCATCACTATGATTCATCTGCCAGCACAAATGCAGATCACCCGCATTATGGCGACCCTGGTTATACAGAACGTTTTTATAAAGATTACACCAAAGAGGTGAAAAAATTCTTCACGCTGCGCAGTATGTGGTGGGGCTATTATAAATGGGCAGGCAAACGTTTTATAGGTACGGAAGACAACTGGAGCTTTGGCTATGATCTTGGCAATGAAAAGGTGAGCGCCATGGATACGGATAGCCTTGTTTCCAGGCATAAGGGGAAAAAAGAAGAAGCCGCCGTTACGCCGGCGCAGCACCCTTCCAGCCTGGTGGGCAAGTCGTGGTCAAGGGCCAATGGCGAACCGCCGCTGAATCAATATGATCTTCCTGAACCAACTTATGTGCCCTGGCTGAAAAAAACAGTGAATAATCCCGAAGGCTATGGTATCTATTTCCAGGAGAGATGGGAGGAAGCGCTCAAAGCCGATCCGCAGTTCCTGTATCTTAACGACTGGAACGAATGGACCGCCGGCAAGTACCAGCCGGATAGCGGTAAAACTACCCCGTTTATGCGCCGTAACAATCCATACTTCTTTGTTGACCAATATAATGCTGAATTTAACCGTTCTATTCAGCCTATGAAAAACGGGTATACGGACAACTATTACATGCAGATGGCGCAAAATATCCGCCGCTACAAGGGGGTACGGCCTATACCTGAATTGAATGGATTATCCCGGATAAAAATTGATGGCAGTTTCGGGGAATGGAAAAATATAAAAGTAGAATACAGGGATACCAATGGGGATGTTGCACATCGTGATAACAAGGGATATGGCGGCACGCACTATAAAAATGAATCAGGCCGCAATGATATCATCACCAGTAAAGTATTAGTAGATCGTGAAACTATTGGCTTTTATGTTGAAACCGTCGGGAAGCTCACTTCGCATACAGACAAGAACTGGATGTTGTTATTAATTGATGCCGATAACAATCCGGCAACCGGCTGGTATGGCTATGATTATGTTGTTAATAAACAGGTAAAGAACGAAAATACCACTACGCTGATGCGCTACAATAACGATCATCAATGGGTGGAAGTAGCTGTTTTACCCTACCGTTATGCCGGGAACAAATTAGAGCTGGCTGTTCCACGGGAATTACTTGGGCTTGGCGGGAGTAAATTCACCTTTGATTTCAAATGGAGCGATAATCCTGCTGACCTGAAAGACCCGATATCATTGTGCACTGATGGTGATGCCGCGCC
>NZ_DATMTE010000149.1:0-7860 GCF_035564935.1 Chitinophaga sp.
ATGTTGATAGTTCAGGTATTGCTGGGAGGAATTACCCGCTTAACCGGTTCGGGCTTATCCATTACAGAATGGCAGCCATTGCTGGGTGCGTTCCCTCCTATGAATGAAGCCGCCTGGCAGAAAGCGTTTGATGGCTATAAGCAGATAGCGCAGTATAAATACATTAATAACCACTTCACCTTATCGGACTTTAAGTTTATTTTCTTCTGGGAGTGGCTGCATCGTGATTGGGCCAGGCTGATGGGGTTTGTGTTTATTATTCCGTTTATCTATTTTATTATTAAGAAGAAGATTAACAGGAGTATGATCAACCCGATGATCATATTGTTTGTACTGGGAGGTTTACAGGGGCTGATAGGATGGATTATGGTGAAGAGCGGGCTTAACGAGGAGAACCTCTATGTTAACCATATCCGGCTGGCCATTCATTTTATTTCTGCGCTGGTGCTGCTGGCATATGTATTCTGGTTTGCCTTAAAGCTCAGTGTACGACAGGTGGAAATATTAAAAGTGCCTGTTTTACACAAACTGAATATCTGGTTGCTGGTATTGTTGGTAGTGCAGCTGGTATACGGCGCTTTCATGGCCGGCCTGCATACCGCACTGGTGGCCAATACCTGGCCGGATATCAATGGCTCCTGGGTTCCGGGGGGCATGTTTTCGCAAGGTGGTTTTGCTACAGATATTGCACATAATCCAATTACTATTCAATTTATACATCGCGGGCTGGCTTATCTTATTACCATTCTCATTGCCATTTGGTGGTGGAAGGCCGCGCAAACACCCGCCAATAGTCTGTTACACACCATCCGTTACCTTCCCCTGCTATTGGTATTATTACAGGTGCTGCTGGGCGTGCTTACCCTCCTGAACAGCCAGGTGGAAATCCCCATTAGTTATGGTATCCTGCACCAGGGTGTAGGTATGCTGCTGATGTTGTCGCTGATCTGGACCCTGTTCCTCAGCAGGGGGGCGGTAAACAGGAATTGATTTTTCGGCCCCGGAGAAACTCCCGGCGACATAAATCCGTAAATTTTCCGTAGGTTTATTCGTAATAATCGTCTGATGAAGGTGAAGTTATTATTGATAAAAACTTACTATTCTTTCCCTATACAGTTGCTGCTCCTGCATTTCAGGAAGTACCAGGTATTACTTATTTTTTGGGTGATCCTGTTCAGCACCATCAACGGCGGTTTTGCCAAGGTGTTTGGCGGAGATGCACTTTACCTGGCGCCTGAATACCTTGGCAAAGTAAATTTCTACAGCACTACTATCCTGGGATTGGCTACCGGTATGTTTATCATGAGCTGGCAAATCACCACTTTCATTTTGCATACCGGACGATTTAAGTTCCTGGCCACTACCTCCCAGCCATTTTTCAGGTATTGCCTTAACAATGCCATTATTCCCCTGGTATTTATTTTCAGTATGCTTTACCGCGGATGGGAATACCAGCGCTATGAGCAATTAACTACCGTTCCTGATATTATGTTGTTAGGGGAGGGCTTCATCTGCGGGGTGTTGTTTATTTTTTTCTTCTGTTTTTTTTATTTTTTTAATGCAGATAAAAATATTGGCCGGCGGCTGGAAAAGCGCTTTGGAAACCCGCGCAACTTTTTGCGGATGATCCTGAAGCCCAACCAGGATCCGGACGAAAACGCACTCCCCGTTCACAACTATTTTTCCACTCCCTGGCGCATCAGAAGAGCCAGGAATGTAGACCATTACAATAAACATTATCTTGATAGTATCCTTAAGCAGCATCACTTTGCTGCGATGATCACAGTGGGCTGTTCCCTGGTATTCCTGGTAATACTGGCGTACCTGATGGATTATGATATGTTCAGGATTCCTGCCGGCGCCAGTGTACTGATCTTCTTTGCATTTCTTATTGGTGTGGCCGGCGCTTTTTCCTATATGCTGCAAACCTGGTCTATTCCTATTTTGCTGGTGATGTTGTTTGCCTTGAACTGGATGGTGGAGCACAATTGGGTTGATAACCGGAATAAAGCCTATGGCCTGAATTACCGGGAAAAGAAGGCGCGTCCAGAATATAGTGTGGCAGCCCTTCAGCAGTTTTTTACCCGGGAGAAATATGAGGCGGATAAGCAGCAGACCCTGATGATATTAGAGAAGTGGAGAAAGAAATTTCCGGCCGGGAAAAAGCCGCCATTGATAGTCATGAATTTCAGCGGTGGCGGCAGCCGTTCCGCTACGTGGAGCGTAAATGTATTACAACGGCTGGACAGTATGCTGAACGGCCGCCTGATGAAGCATACCGTACTTATGACCGGCGCATCCGGGGGCATGCTTGGCGCCAGTTATTTCCGGGAACTCTATTACCAACAGCAGCAGGGAAAACCCGTTCGCCTGTCAGATAAAATATATGCTGATAAGGTTTCGCAGGATTTACTCAATTCTGTATTCTCCGCACTTGCCGTAAATGATTTCATTACACCCTGGAGAAGTTTTAATATCGGGAAAAATCACTACGCCAAAGACAGGGGCTATGCTTTTGAAATGCAGCTGAATGAACATACCGACAGTGTGCTGGATAAAACGTTGAAAGACTACCGGCAGCCGGAAGCCGAGGCGGAGATCCCCATGCTGATATGGAATGCCACCATTAATGCAGACGGGCGCCGGTTAATGATTTCCCCCCAACGCATCAGTTATTTGTGCAGCCCGCAGTACCAGTATCCCACCCGGCAGGTGAGGGATATTGATGGCGTGGACTTTGGGCAGTATTTCGCTGCGCAGGATGCCATGGACCTGCGTGTTACCAGTGCGATCCGCATGTGCGCAACGTTTCCCTATGTGCTGCCGAATGCGTTCCTGCCGAGCAATCCTATTGTAGATGTGATGGACGCAGGGATCCGTGATAATTTTGGTCAGCAAACCACCTTGCGTTATTTGTATACATTCAGCAAGTGGATCAATGAGAATACCAGCGGGGTGGTGTATATCCAGATCCGCGATACCCGCAAGAACGATATTTCTCCCATCAAAAAAACAAAGGACCTGGGCGACCTGCTGTTTGAGCCGCTGTTTACTATGCAACAGCACTGGAGTGCCATGCAGGATTTTGACCAGGATGATTTGCTGAACTATATGGAAGGATATTTCCCGGAGAAATTTCACCGGGTAATTTTCCAGTATGTGCCGCAGAAGCAGGATAAGGCAGCAGCACTTTCCTGGCACCTCACCTCCCGGGAAAAACTGGACATTGCCCATGCGCTGGATAACCCGGCTAACCAGAGCGCGCTGGAGTATGTGGTGAAGCTGCTGGAGGAGTAGGGGGCTTACCAGGCCGCGCGGCCCAAATAAATTTCCGGTTAATTTTTCAGAAACTCCAGCAGGGGAGTAATAAACTTCGTATATGCTTCAATGTGGGGAAGATGTCCTACACCTTCTATCGGCACCAGTGTAGCATGTGGAATTTTTTTCGCAGTGATGTTTCCCAACTCAGGATAATTTCCCAACGTTTTGCGTATGCTTTCGGATACATTGGCTTTGCCTAATGCGGTGCGGTCGCGCTGACCTATAATAAGAAGCGTTGGAGCGGCAATATTTTCAAATTCGTACAGCACCGGTTGTGTAAAGATCATGTCATAGGTGAGGGCCGAGTTCCAGGCTACCAGGGAGTAGTCGGGGTTGCTGGTCCAGCTGGCCTGCAGTTGTGCCCATTTATCATAGGCGGGCGACCACTTACCGGCGTAGTAGCTGTCCATCATGTATTGTTTGATTTTTTCGTAGTTCTGTTGCAGTTCTGCTTTATACCATTTATCTATCGACTGATAAGGAACTTTCACTTTCCAGTCTTCCAGCCCGATGGGATTTTCCAGGATCAGTTTCTCAGTTACCTCCGGGTACATGAGTGCGAACCTGGCGGCAAGCATACCGCCCATTGAATGTCCGAGAACAGCCGTTTTTGTTACTTGCAAGGTGTCCAGCAACGTTTTGGTGTTTTGGGCCAGCAGCTGAAAGCTGTATTGAAAATGAGGGGGCTTGGATGATTTGCCAAAGCCGATCTGATCCGGGATGATGACACGGTACCCGTTATTGCTGAGGTCTGCAGCGGTGCTGTCCCAGTACGCGCCGCAGAAATTTTTACCATGAAGCAGTACTATTGTTTTTCCGTTGGGGCGGGAGGGTTGTACGTCCATATAGGCCATCTGAAGGGATTGGCCCTGGAGTTGTAATTTCAGGAAATGTACCGGAAACGGGTATTTATAATCTGTAAGGGTGATGTCCTGGGCTGGTATTTGTGCGGATATATGAATGGATATAAAGGACAGGCAGGCGATGGCGAGGAAATACAATTTCTTTTTCATGAAGTTATGTTAGGCTGTTAAAACGCGGTGAGGTAGGGACAAAATTGACGCCATAAAACTAATTGATTACAATATTTGGATATAATTAACTGTAAATCAATGATAACCAGTCGGTTGTAAGACGAGTCTCTAACCTGACCAAATGATTACATTTATTTAAAACGTGATACCCTCATTCTCGCTATGTTTTCGTACCTTTGCGCCTTCTTTTTGTAGCTATTAGCAGAAAATTAGTTAATGGCTGATAGCTAAAGATTTAAGTATATGAACATTCGTAATATCGCAATTATTGCACACGTAGACCATGGTAAAACTACTTTGGTTGACAAAATCCTTCATCAGGCCAATGTATTCCGGGCTAACCAGGAGTCGGGCGAACTGATCATGGATAGTAACGATCTTGAAAGAGAACGTGGTATCACCATATTCAGTAAGAACGCTTCTGTTGAATATAAGGGAACTAAGATCAATGTGATTGATACTCCGGGCCACGCCGACTTTGGTGGTGAGGTAGAAAGGGTATTGAAAATGGCTGATGGTGTGATCCTGCTGGTAGATGCTTTTGAAGGTCCGATGCCACAAACCCGTTTTGTGTTGCAGAAGGCTTTACAGCTGAATCTGAAACCTATTGTTGTTATCAACAAGGTAGATAAGGCTAACTGCCGTCCTGATGAAGTACATGATGCAGTTTTTGAATTGTTCTTTAACCTGGATGCAACAGAAGAACAGCTTAATTTCCCGACATTTTACGGCTCCGGCAAAAATGGCTGGTTCAACAGCTCATTAGAGCAAAGCGAAGATATTTCTCCGTTGATGGATGGCATCCTGGAACACGTTCCACAGCCTCAGACACCGGAAGGTAACCTGCAAATGCAGATCACTTCACTGGATTACTCTTCTTTCCTTGGCCGTATTGCAGTAGGTAAAGTAGCCCGTGCATCTATTGAAGAAGGACAGTGGGTTACTTTGATGCAGACAGATGGTACCAGCAAGAAACAGAAGGTACGTGAACTGTATATTTTTGAGGCGTTGGGTAAGAGAAAGGTAAATAAAGTATTTGCCGGTGATATTTGCGCAGTGGTTGGTATTGAAGGTTTCAACATTGGTGATACTATTGCTGATGCGGAAGCTCCTGAAGCGCTGCCTATTATCAGTGTGGATGAGCCTACCATGAACATGTTGTTTGGTATTAACAACTCTCCGTTCTTTGGTAAAGATGGTAAGTTTGTTACTTCCCGTCACCTGCGCGACCGTTTAATGAAAGAAACTGAGAAGAACCTGGCGCTTCGCGTAATGGATTCTGACAGTGCAGATAGTTTCATGGTGTATGGCCGTGGTATCCTTCACTTAGGTGTATTGATTGAAACCATGCGTCGTGAAGGTTATGAATTAACTGTAGGGCAGCCACAGGTAATTGTGAAGTTGGTAGACGGTAAAAAATGCGAACCGTATGAAACCCTGGTGGTAGATGTTCCGCAGGATTTTGCCAGCAAGGTAATTGACTTGGTAACCCGTCGTAAAGGTGAGATGCTGATCATGGAAACCAAGGGTGAAATGCAGCACCTGGAGTTTGAAATTCCTTCCCGTGGTTTGATCGGTTTGCGTACACAAATGCTCACTGCTACAGCAGGAGAAGCAGTAATGGCGCACCGCTTTAATGACTACAAACCATGGAAGGGCGCTATCCCAGGCCGTAATAACGGTGTATTGATTGCCAAGGAAGCTGGTACTACTACTGGTTACTCTCTTGACAAGCTGCAGGATAGAGGTTCTTTCTTTGTAGATCCGGGAGAAGAAGTATACAAGGGTATGATCATTGGTGAAACCAATAAACCGGGCGACCTGGTGGTGAATCCTAATGAGGGCAAGAAACTGACCAACATGCGCGCAAGCGGAACTGATGGAGCAGCTAACATTGCACCTAAGATACTGATGACGCTGGAAGAGTGCATGGAGTACATCCAGCATGATGAGTGTATAGAAGTTACGCCTAACTTTATCCGTATGCGTAAAGTAATACTGGATGAAGAAGAACGTAAGAGAACAGCTAAAAGCATGAAAGCAGAAGCTTAATTGCCTTTGTTATGTAAGATAATTGGTGAAAAAAGCAAAGCCGCTCCGTTTTACGGGGCGGTTTTTGTTTTGGGGGGTGTTAATGCAGGGATGATTGTTGCATCAGTTCGGGGAACATTTGTAGTGATGCGGAGGATCCTTGTAATGCAGGTTATTGCAGCATCAGTTCGGAGAGTAACTGTAGTAATACAGGAAACATCCTCATAATGCAGGGATGGTATTTGTTGCACCAGGGCAAAAAAAATCCCCGCCCAGGATAAGGCAGGGATGTGCATACTAACCCAATGCTTACTAAAACTAAAACTAACTTCTATGTATATTTTAAATACTAAGTTTCAATTCAACGCTTATTCAATTCAATAGCAGCCAATATTAAGCGGCATCCTGTTTTTCCTGGATCTTCACTTTAATCTTTGCTTCTATTTCTGCTGCCAGTTCAGGGTTATCGTTCAGCAGTTGTTTAACGGCATCACGGCCCTGGCCTAATTTATTGGAATCATAGCTGAACCAGCTACCGCTTTTCTGAACAACGCCATATTCAACGCCCATATCAATGATCTCACCTGTTTTAGAGATACCCATACCATAAACGATATCAAATTCAGCCTGGCGGAATGGAGGAGCTACTTTGTTTTTCACCACTTTCACTTTCACGCGGTTACCTACGGCTTCGTCGCCATCTTTAATCTGGCTCATGCGGCGGATATCCAGCCTTACGGATGCGTAGAATTTCAACGCATTACCACCGGTGGTGGTTTCCGGGTTACCAAACATAACACCTATCTTTTCACGCAGCTGGTTGATGAAGATGCAGCAGCAGTTTGTTTTGGAGATGGTGGCTGTTAATTTACGCAGCGCCTGTGACATCAAACGGGCCTGTAATCCCATTTTGCTTTCACCCATTTCTCCTTCCAGTTCGCTTTTGGGAACCAGTGCGGCCACGGAGTCGATCACAACTACATCCACTGCCCCGGAAAGAATCAGGCGGTCTGCTATTTCCAGCGCCTGTTCACCATGATCCGGCTGTGAAATCAACAGGGAATCTACATCAACTCCCAGTCTTCTTGCGTAGCTGCTGTCAAAAGCATGTTCCGCATCTATAATGGCGCAAATGCCACCTTTTTTCTGTGCTTCCGCAATTGTATGTATGGCGATGGTTGTTTTACCGGAAGACTCTGGTCCGTATATTTCAATGATCCTTCCTTTCGGTAAACCACCAATTCCGAGTGCTATATCAAGACCCAGGGAGCCTGTGGAAATGATCTCCATAGGTGCTTCTGCTTTTTCCCCCATCATCATCACAGATCCCTTACCGAAATCTTTCTCAATCTTGTCCATTGTGAGGCGCAGGGCCTTCAGTTTTTCTGCATTGGCTGTAGACATATAAGTAATGTTTTTACAAATTTAAAAGATAGCTGATCACAATTAGAAAGCAAATTAATTGGATTGCTAA
>NZ_DATMTE010000150.1:0-13257 GCF_035564935.1 Chitinophaga sp.
TCAGTGTTCCAAGACAAAATCCGCTTAAAATTCATTTTGTATTTCAAAATATACCTTTATCTTTATAGTGTACTAGTTAAGTAGTACACTAAATCACGAAACATGATCAACATCCAATCCCTGACATTCAGTTACCGGAAAAACAAGCCCCTGTTCGAAGACTTACAGCTACGGCTGGAAGCAGGACACATTTATGGTTTGCTTGGAAAAAACGGAGCAGGCAAATCCACACTTCTTAAACAAATAGCCGGCCTGCTGTTCCCCGATGGCGGCACCTGCGAGGTACTGGGCTATTCTTCCGCAAAAAGGCAACCGGCCTTTCTCCGGGAGATATTCCTTGTACCGGAAGAATTTTATCTTCCTAAAGTAAGTGTAAAAAGATATGTAAACACCTATGGCGCTTTTTACCCCAACTTTGATGAAGCCGCCTTCTACAACTATCTGAAGGAATTTGAAATCCCCAGGGATCAGCAGTTAACCGAAATGTCGTACGGGCAAAAAAAGAAAGTGCTGATCAGTTTCGCCCTGGCTACCAACACCAAGGCACTTATTATGGATGAACCTACCAACGGGCTCGACATTCCCTCCAAAAGCCAGTTCCGTAAAGTGATTGCCGCCGCAGTGAGTGATGAAAAGTGTATTGTGATCTCCACCCACCAGGTACGTGATCTCGATAACCTGATCGACAGCATCGTGATCATCGACGGACACAAAATTATTTTCCGGGAAGATGTACAAACGGTAACGGATAAACTTAGTTTCAAAACCGTAAGCAGGATAGACGAAACTACCGGTGTGCTCTTTGCCGACAGCAATGTACGCGGCCATACCATCATTACCCGCAACGCAGGCCATGAACAAAGCAAAATAGATATGGAACTGCTCTTTAATGCAGTACTCACTAACCATAAACCTATCCAGGAAATATTCAACTGATCTACCCATGCAACCAAATAACGTATTTAATGCTCACCGTATGCAGCTGTATCTGCAAAAACACTTTACCGATCATTACCGCTTTTACGGAATGGGTATGCTTACCATATTCGGGCTGATGACAGGCATCGGCGTTTTAATGGTAACTGTAGGCCGCGACCCCTTCCACGAGTTGAGCAACATGGTGCCTTTTTATTACATTGGTCTCTTCTTCGGCGGCACACTGTTTACCAGCAGGGCTTTCAATGAATTAGGCAGTAAGGAAAAAGGGGTAGATTTCCTGATGCTGCCAGCCTCACAGTTTGAGAAATTCATTACCCTGTTCCTTATCAGCAGCCTAGGTTTCTTCATTGCTTATCATATCAGCTGCTATCTTAGCTTCATGATCGTTGAAAAAGTACAAAAGGCAGCAACAGGTCTGCCAATAGCAAAAGATTATTTGTTCCTGGATCATCCCAAAGAAAAGGTATACATCTATTACGGATATTTTATTTTACAGGCAGCATTCCTGCTCGGCGCCACCTACTTCCACAAATACAGCTTTATCAAAACGGTATTATCCATTTTTGTATTCGCATTTGCACTGTGGTTGATCAATTGTGTGATTGTAACGCTGATTTTCGGCTTCGGCAACGAATTCTGGAAAAGATCAGTACCGTTCCTGCTGGTGAGTAAACTGGAAGGCGGCCCTGTTGCCTGGCACACCACCTTGTACCTGATCCCTAAATGGCTGCAGGATACCTACCTGTTTACGATAAAATTTGTGATAGCGCCCGTACTCTGGACCATCGCTTATTTCCGGTTGAAGGATCAAGAAATTTAAAAACTCAGCGAAATGGAATTCAAAGATACACAGGCAATATATATACAGATCGCAGACTATATCTGCGAACAGATATTGCTTACCAAATGGCAGCCGGAAGAACGCATTCCATCTGTAAGGGAACTGGCGGTGTCGCTGGAAGTAAATCCCAATACAGTAATGCGCACCTGCGAGCTCCTGCAGCAGCAGGAAATCATCCAGAATAAAAGAGGGATCGGTTATTTTATCAGCGGAGATGCAGTAAAGAAAATAAAGCAGTTTAAAAAGGAAACTTTTATAAGAAATGAATTGCCCAGCTTCTTTCGCAGCATGTACCTGCTGGATCTTGATCTCGATGAACTGAAACCTCATTTTGAGAAATTCAAAAAATCAAACTTCAATTAACATGAAAACCAGCAATAAACTATTCTTAGGCTTTTCAGGCGTACTGGTATTACTCATGCTGTTTTCCGCCATTATATTAAAAGCCAATTACAATAAAGGCATTACGAACACCATCACCCACCAGCCCCGGCAGGATCCGGATTACGCAAAAGTTACCATCCCTGCATTTAAAGCGCTGGTACTAAAGAGTACGGTGGCAAAAACAGACAACCAGGAGGCTACCATTTATCTGCGTGAGTCGCCGGAATATCATCTCGAATTTTACAAGAATGCCACCTACAATATACTGGGCGATACCCTCTACGTAGAAATCAGCCGGCCACGCGATGTAGTGGTATACAGTCCTGCTATCAGTTATATCAGCAACAACACCAGGTATGGCATTACTCTTTCGGATATTCATTCACCCAGCCTGCATGTTAGCTCCGGCGAGAACACACGTGTATATATGCATAATTCAAAAATCAATGCTTTCTCTTTTGCAGGTGGAGAAAACAATACGCTGGAAGTAACTGAAGACAATGTACTGGACTCTGTGAAGGTAACAATGGGTAAACGCGGGTCTTTATACTTTTATGCGCCCTACCAGGCGGGAGATTTCAGTGTGGATAGTTTAGACAACCTGAATATAACGGGTAAATCATTGAAAAGTCTGAAACGATTTAATTAAAATCTTTAGCAATAAATTCTATCAATGCACAAACCTGCTTTCCAGCCGGTTTACAATTTACATAACAAGTTTTTGTGTTAAAAATGAACGTCCCGATTTTCATCGGGACGTTGCTGTTATATCTTTAAAACTGTGTGGCCAGGTAAGCCATTGTTCCCATACCTATTTCTATCGCCTGTTCATCCACATCAAAGGTGGGTGTATGCACACCGGAGGTAATTCCTCTTGCAGCATTGCCGGTACCCAGCCGGAAAAAACACGCTGGTACTACCTGGGAATAAAAAGCGAAATCCTCAGCGCCCATCCTGATCTCCGTATCTCCTACTGCTTCCGCACCCAGGTATTCCGTGGCAAAACCGCGGGCTTTAGCGGTCACTTCTTCATTGTTATATAAAGTAGGGTAGCCCACTAATATCTCGATATCAATTTCAGCGCCCATTGCTTCCGCAATCCCTGTTGCCTGTTTGCGTATCAGCTCATGCGCCCGGAAACGCCAGGTTTCGTCCATTGCCCTGAAAGTGCCCATCAGCTTTACTTCGCTGGGAATTACATTGGTAGTGAATCCTCCATTGAAAGCACAGATAGATAATACAGAAGGAGAGAAAGGATTGTTGTTGCGGGAGATGATCTGCTGTAAGCTCACTACCAGTTGAGAGGCCACCAGGATGGTATCTACCGTAAGATGTGGCTGCGCAGCATGACCGCCTTTGCCTTTAATAGTAATATAAATTTCATCTGCACTGGCCATGTATTTGCCGGCATGAAACCCGAGCTTACCGGCTTCCATGGAAGGATGCACATGCAGCCCCAGGATAGCGTCGGGACGCGGATTTTCAAGGGCGCCTTCTTCAATCATGATGCTGGCGCCGCCGGGATGCTTTTCTTCACCAGGCTGAAACAGCACCTTGATGGTGCCCTCAAACCTGTCTTTTAATTCATTCAGTATTTTAACAGCGCCTAACACACAGGAAGTGTGTACATCATGCCCACAGGCATGCATTACGCCCACATTGGTAGATTTATAGGCCACCTCATTGGCCTCCGTAATTGGCAGCGCGTCTATATCTGCACGCAGCGCAATGGTTTTAGAGGCAGGGTTCTTACCTTCTATCAGGGCAATGATCCCCGTGCCGGCAATACCTGCTTTAAAAGGCACACCAAAAGCAGTTAATTGCTTTTGTATGAAAGCAGTGGTTTCAAATTCCTGGAAAGATAGTTCCGGGTGGGAATGCAGGTGTCTTCTTATAGCGGTAAACTCCGGTGCATATGCTTTCGCCAGTTCCTTAATACGGTTCTTCATTCGATAGTTCTTTATCCAGTGACACGTTAATAATGGCAGGTACTACAAATACACCGCCTGCAAACAGGTCGGATAATTTGTCCCGTAATTCAGCTGCTTCCTCACGGGTTTTAAAATCGCCTACGCGCACTTTAAAATAGGGGGCCTGGTAATCGAGATAAGTACGGTAATCACCAAAAAGCTGCATTACTTTCGCTTTGGCTTCATTGGCATCACCACGTTTGTTGGTGGAAATGACCTGTACCCGGAAACCGGACTGGTTGCGGATAGCCAGGGTGTTAATGTAGATCTGTTTCTTAATCAGCACATCCACACGACTATCTTTCACCACTCTTACATTTCCGTTGGCGGCGATTGCATTGTCCTGCGCCATGGCCACGCCACTCCCCAACAGACAACACACCAGGATGAATAACTTTTGCATGAATACGGTATAATTAAGTATGAATAATTGTTATTGCGCTTCTTTGCTTTCCTTTACAATAGCTACACTGGCACTGGCCCCGATCCGGGTGGCGCCGGCAGCTATCAGTTCTTTCGCAAAGGCAAAGGTACGAATACCACCTGAAGCTTTTATTTGTATGTTAGCCGGCAAATTAGCTCTCATCAGTTTTACGGCTTCCACAGTGGCCCCTCTTTCTGCATATCCTGTGGACGTTTTCATGAAATCCACGCCATACTTCGCATACAGCTGGCAACACTGTACAATTTCCTCTTCCAATAATATGCCACTTTCAATGATGATCTTGATCACTTTCTGTTTCTCCCTTACCAGGTACATGATATTGGCAATCTCTTTCTCCAGGTATTCCCAGTCTTTGTTCTTTATTGCCGAGATATTGATCACCACATCCAGCTCATCAGCGCCATCTACAATGGCCAATACTGTTTCCGCTACTTTGGCTTCGATGGCGGAATATCCGAACGGGAAACCAATAACAGTGGCTATTTTGGTATTGGTGGCCCCCAGGAATTGCTTAGCCAGCTTCACATATAAAGGGGGTACACAAGCGGCAGCAAAATCGTATTCCACGCATTGCATACACAATTGCTTCACATCTTCCAGCGTGGTAGTGGGCTTCAATACGGTATGGTCTATATAACGGTTAATCTCCATCATTCATTTGCTTGATTACAAAGCGAAATTAATGCAAAAACGGATTACGTTGCCGTAATCCGTTCCTTATCATTTTCCGGGAAGATCCGCTTACGCGTTCTTACCATGGCATTGTTTATATTTTTTACCACTGCCACAGGGGCAAAGGTCGTTACGGCCTATTTGTGGTCCCTGGTGGCGGATGGGTTCTGCTTTCACCTCTTCAGCAGTTTGAAGTTCAGGGCCGCTGTTCTGGTGACTGCCGTTTTCCGCCAGCTCTTCGTGGGAAGCACGCATACGGCTCATATCCGTTTTCTGTTCCCTGCCTTCACGGATTTCCGGTGCTGTTTCCTGTTCCTGGTTGCTTACGGGGATACCGCATTTGGTGAGGAAGGAAACGATATCACGGCTGGTTTCGCGGTCCATATCCTTAAACAGGTTGAATGCTTCAAACTTATAGATCAGCAACGGATCTTTCTGTTCGTATACCGCACTCTGTACGGATTGCTTCAAATCGTCCATTGCACGCAGGTGCTCTTTCCATGATTCATCGATCAAGGCCAGGGTAATACTGCGTTCCAGGGCATTCATGGTTTCATGTCCCTTTGTTTCCACTACCTTCTGCAGGTTAGCCAATACATTAATACCTTTTTTACCATCGGTAAATGGTATAGAGATATTTTCGATCTGGTGTCCCTGTTCCTGGTAGATACGTTCAATTACCGGCAGTGTATTGCTGATCAGGTCATTTACCTTACGTGTATAATTATCTTTTCCTTCGTAATAGAGCTTGTTGGCCAGATTCGGAATATCTGTTTTCGCCAGTTCTTCACTGGTGATTTGTGTATCAATAGAGAAGTTCATGATAGCATCCATCTTGAAAGCTTCATAATCTCCGCTGGCTTTGTGGGTAGACACCATGTTTTCCGCCACATCATAGAAGGCGTTGTCGATGTCTATTGCCAGGCGTTCACCAAACAGGGCGTGATTACGTTTTGCATAGATCACAGTACGCTGTTTGTTCATCACATCGTCATACTCCAGCAAACGCTTACGGATACCGAAGTTATTTTCTTCCACTTTCTTCTGCGCTCTTTCAATGGAGCGGGTGATCATGCTGTGCTGGATCACTTCTCCCTCTTTGTAGCCCATACGGTCCATGAGGCCGGCAATACGTTCTGAGCCGAACATACGCATCAGGTCATCTTCCAGGGAAACGAAGAACTGGGAAGTTCCCGGATCACCCTGGCGACCGGCACGACCACGCAGCTGGCGGTCAACACGGCGGCTTTCATGCCTTTCGGTACCTATGATCGCCAAACCACCGGCTTCTTTCACACCGGGTCCGAGCTTGATATCCGTACCACGACCCGCCATGTTGGTGGCAATGGTCACTGCTCCCGGCAAACCTGCTTCCGCCACTATCTGTGCTTCACGGGCATGCTGTTTCGCATTCAGTACGTTATGCGGCACTTTTTCGAAGGTGAGCATTTTGCTCAGCAACTCAGACACTTCCACAGAGGTAGTACCTACCAGTACAGGACGACCTTTTGCCTGCAATTGCCTGATCTCTTCAATAACTGCCTTGTATTTATCTCTTTTTGTTTTGTATACCAGGTCTTCCGCATCCATACGGGAAATAGGGAGGTTGGTAGGAATGGTTACCACATCCAGCTTATATATCTCCCAAAATTCACCGGCTTCGGTAGATGCTGTACCGGTCATACCGGCCAGCTTATGATACATACGGAAGAAATTCTGCAGGGTGATGGTAGCAAATGTTTGGGTGGCAGCTTCCACTTTTACATTTTCCTTTGCTTCAATCGCCTGGTGCAAACCGTCGGAGTAACGGCGTCCATCGAGGATACGGCCGGTTTGCTCATCCACGATCTTCACTTTACCATCCATTACCACGTACTCTACATCTTTATCAAATAAAGTATAGGCTTTCAGCAATTGCTGAACGGAATGGATACGGTCTGATTTAGCGGCAAAGTCCTGCAGCAATGCATCTTTACGTTGCAGCTTATCTTCAGGTGACAACGGCAGTTTTTCAATTTCCGCCAGTTCAGATCCCACATCCGGGAGGATAAAGAAGTTAGCATCTTCGCCGCCCTGGGTGATCAGGTGAATACCTTTATCAGTAAGATCTACACTGTTTTGTTTTTCCTCAATAGCGAAGAACAGGCCTTCATCCACTTTGGGCATCTCACGTTGCTGATCTGCCAGGTAATAGTTTTCTGCTTTTTGTAATAATACCCTGTTACCTGGTTCGCTGAGGAATTTGATCAGCGCGCTGCTTTTGGGTAAACCTCTCCAGGCGCGCATCAGGGCCAGTCCACCATTTTTGGGATCATCTTTACCTTCAGCAATCAGTTTCTTTGCCTCCTGCAGATATTGATTGGCGGCTTTCTTTTGCATTTCCACCAGGTATTCGATACGTGGTTTTAATGCGTGGAACTCCTGCTCTTCACCGCGGGGAATAGGACCGGAAATGATCAGCGGTGTACGGGCATCATCCACCAATACGCTATCCACCTCATCCACCATGGCATAGTGGTGTTTACGCTGTACCATTTCATCCGGGTTGTGTACCATGTTATCACGGAGGTAGTCAAAACCAAATTCGTTGTTGGTACCATAGGTAATATCGGCAAGGTAAGCGTTACGGCGGTCTGGTGTATTGGGCTGATGCTTATCGATACAATCTACCGTGATATCGAGAAATTCGAAAAGAGGTCCGTTCCATTCGGAGTCACGACGTGCGAGGTAATCGTTCACGGTTACGATATGTACGCCCTGTCCTGCCAGTGCATTGAGATAGGCGGGAAGGGTAGATACAAGGGTTTTACCTTCACCCGTAGCCATTTCTGCAATTTTACCCTGGTGCAGTACAGTACCACCTATCAACTGTACATCATAATGTACCATGTTCCAGGTAACAGTGCTGCCGGCTGCATTCCAGCTGTTTTTCCAGATGGCCTGATCGCCTTCAATGGTCACATAATCCTTCCTCACTGCCAGCTGCCGGTCCAGGTTGGTAGCAGTGGCGGTTAATGTGGTGTTATTGGTAAAGCGGCGGGCTGTTTCTTTTACTACTGCAAAAGCCTTTGGCAGCAATTCCTTCAGCACTACTTCCAGTTGTTTGTCGCGCTCCTTTTTAAGAATATCTATTTCCTGGTATATAGTGTCTTTTGCGGTTACATCTTCCTCGCTATCTGCTCCGGCCTGTTTTTCCGCTATTTCTTTATCGATAGTGGCAAGATGTTCAGCGATTCGTGCCCGAAATTCCTGTGTTTTGTGACGCAGATCATCAATAGGAAGGGATTGCAGTTTTTCGTACTCCTCGTTAATCTGCTGCACCACCGGAGAGATGGATTTAATATCTCTTTCTGATTTATTCCCTCCAAATAGCTTTGATAAAAAACCTAACATGTTAAATGTTTAATTACGAATTACGATTTCTATTTATTGTAACCTGATCCCATCCAGGCAGCGTATATCAGTTGATAAATTCCTGCATCATCAGCCTGTGGCACAAAGGCTGCGGGCTTCGTCAATTGGATAGACGGCATCCAGATTACTCAAATATTGTGCTTGTAAAGGTGAACTGTCAAGGTGTCAGTTTTGCAGCCCGCCCCGGCAAGGCTTGTAAAAGTAGGAATAAATTCGGTGATTCAAGATGGATTTTGAGGGGATTTTCCATTTTACCGTGATCAATTAACATATCGTTGATATTTGTAGTGAAAGTTGCCTGCACAGGCATTCCGGCAAGAAAACCGGCAGATTGTTTTTCATAAAATGAAGGGCTTTTTTAAATGGCTGCCAATATCATGTTAAACCGGTTTCCCGGAAATTCCATCACAGACAGGAACCAATAAGATTACATCAAACCCGGTACAAGCACTGCTGCAGCGAGGCTGTTATTCCGCCTGCCACTGGGTTATCCCGTTTACAAGCTACGCCTAAATTGTCAGTACAACTGCAATACCGGTTCAGGTCATTTTCTGCCAAAATAACCAATACAAGGCGCTGCCGGACATTTCCCTGAAATTTAAGTTAAGCAACTGTGTAAACCTATGGCAAGACTGGACCTTTACATGACAGACTGTAAAACAATTTCAGGATTATTTCTTAATCTGTATAGCTGCTTAGGACAAGACAGTACTCCCATTCCTACCTTAACCGGGCAATACGGAATAAAAAGGGGCAAACCGCTCATCCTAAAACCCGACCGCCCCAAACAAGGTATTTATGGCCGGTTTGCCCACTTTTCAGCCCAAAATGAAAATTTTCAAAAAAATTGCCCATCGCCCATATAAAAAGATGGAAATATGAAAATACTTTTTATAAATTTAAAGGTTTAATAGCCGTTTTAACTTATTTACACAAACATCCACGTTTATGGCAAATGCAATTCAGCCGCAAAAACTGTTCGTAGCAAGCTGTATGGCGCTACTGGTAACATCATTATCCTTTGGCATCCGTGCCGGAATCTTAAGCCGCCTGGGCGTTGAGTTCCACCTGGATACCAAACAATTGAGCATCATTGCCGGAACTGCGTTCTGGGGATTTCCGCTGGCAGTGGTTATAGGAGGGTTCATTGTAGATGCCATAGGCATGAAACGGTTGCTGCTGGCAGCTTTTATCCTGCACCTGCTGGGTATTGTGCTCACGGTATTTGCAGGCGGTTTCTGGTCGCTGTTCATCTCCACCCTGTTTATCGGTATGGCCAACGGTACCGTGGAAGCAGCGTGTAACCCGCTGGTAGCCACTATCTTCCCCGATAACAAAACTACCAAGCTGAATCACTTTCACCTGTGGTTCCCCGGCGGTATTGTAGTAGGTACCCTGCTGGTATTTTTACTTTCCAAAATAGGCCTCAGCTGGCAGCTGCAGGTAGCCACCATGGTAATCCCCACCCTTATCTATGGTTATCTTTTTATGAAACTCGACTTCCCTGTTACTGAAAGGGTAGCAGCCGGTGTTTCTTCTGCACAGATGTATAAATCTGTATTAAGCCCACTGTTCATAGTGATGTTTATCCTTATGTTCGGTACCGCCATCACAGAACTTTTCACTGGTCAGTGGATTGAAGTGCTGCTAAAGAACGTAACTGAAAACTCCATCCTCATTCTGGCGTTAACTGCCGGTGTACAGGTACTGGGAAGAGGCATTGCCGGCCCGGTAGTACATAAAATATCCCCTACCGGCGTTTTACTTATTTCAGCGATTTTATCCGCTTTGGGCTTATATTTACTTTCCCATGTATCAGGTAACATGGTATTTGTGGCTGCCTTTATTTTTGGTATGGGCGTTACTTATTTCTGGCCAACCATGCTGGGTTTTGTATCAGAAAACATTCCGCAGTCGGGCGCACTGGGCATGAACCTGATGGGTGGTGCAGGTATGTTTGCCGTGTCTGTATACATGTATTTTATGGGTGGTTTCTACGATAGTATTATCGTAAAACAACTGCCTGCCGGCGCGTCGCTGGATGCTTACCGCTCAGCAGCTCCCGGTTCTGCCGAAGCTGCAGCCTTCAGCCAGGCTACCGCTGTAGCAGGTCCGGAAATCATTAACGCCACCCTGGTAATACCCGTTATCCTGATCGTAGCGTTTGCGGGACTTTTCTTTTATATGCGCAGCCGTAAAAAGGTAGCACAGGTTCAAATAGTATAAATTTTAAAACGATAATTGTAAATATGACACGGAAACTTAGAATGGGAATGATAGGAGGCGGTAAAGACGCCTTCATTGGCGCAATTCACCGTATTGCCGCCAATATGGACGGACTGATTGAGCTGGTAGCGGGCGCACTCAGCATCAATAACGACATCGCGGTGGAATCAGGTAAAATGCTGTTCCTGGACCCCGAACGTACTTATCTCGATTTCAAAACCATGCTGGAAAACGAAGCGAAAATGCCGGCAGAGAAAAGGCTGGACTTCGTGACCATCGTTACGCCAAACTTCGCCCATTTTGAACCAGCCATGATGGCGCTGGATCTGGGTTTCAACGTTGTTATCGAGAAACCGATCACCTTCTCCCTCGACGAAGCCAAACAATTAAAGGCAAAAGTGGAAGCCACCGGCTTAACATTATTGCTTACACATACTTACACTGGCTACCCAATGGTAAAACAAGCCAGGCAGATGGTGAAAGACGGCGCATTTGGTAAAATCCGCAAAATATGGGTGGAATACCCGCAGGGATGGCTCAGCAAACTGAGTGAAAGAGAAGGTAATGCCCAGGCAGCCTGGAGAACAGATCCTAAAAAATCAGGTAAAAGCGGTTGTATGGGCGACATTGGTACCCACGCAGCTAACCTGGCAGAATATATCAGCGGCGCTAAAATTGAAAAATTATGCGCAGACCTGAACATCCTGGTACCGGGCCGCGCACTGGACGACGATGGCGCCGTACTGCTCCGCTTTGATAACGGCGCTGCCGGCGTTTTAATGGCATCGCAGGTAGCAGCAGGAGAAGAAAACGCATTGAAGATCCGTGTTTACGGCGAAAAAGGCGGACTGGAATGGGCACAGCACGAACCTAATACCCTGTTGGTAAAATGGCTGGATAAACCTACCGAAATTTATCGCGCAGGTGGCGGATATACTTTCCAGTCGTCTTACATGACGCATAATACCCGCACACCAGGCGGTCATCCTGAAGGATACCTGGAAGCATTCGGTAACCTGTACCGTAACTTCGCACAAACCTTATCCGCTAAAATTGATGGCGTACAGCCATCGCCGGAATCCCTGGATTTCCCGGGTACAGAAGAAGGCGTACGTGGTATGGCATTCATCGATAACGTAGTACGCTCTTCACAAAGCGATGCTAAATGGACTAACTTCGAGATATAGTATTCATCACCAGATTGAGTATATGAAAACGATAAAAGGACCTGGTATTTTTCTGGCGCAATTCATGGGAGATGAAGCGCCTTTCAATAATCTGAAATCCATTTGTGAGTGGGCCGCCTCCATTGGCTTCAAAGGAGTACAGATCCCCACCTGGGAAACACGCCTGATTGACCTGCAAAAGGCAGCTGAAAGCAAAACCTATGCAGATGAGATCAAAGGTATCGTGAATGCAGCCGGACTGGAAATTACAGAACTGAGCACGCATCTGCAGGGACAGCTGGTAGCTGTGAATCCTGCTTTCTCCGAGATGTTCGACGGCTTTGCTCCCGCACAATATCACAACAATATCCAGGCGCGCACGGAATGGGCGGTGAACCAGCTGAAATATGCTGCAAAAGCCAGCCGTAACCTGGGCCTCACTGCCCACGCCACATTTAGTGGCGCATTATTATGGGCGCCCGCCATGTATCCGTGGCCCCAGCGGCCGGCCGGACTGGTGGAAACAGGATTTGCCGAACTGGCCAAACGCTGGCTGCCGATCCTCAATGAATTTGATGCCAACGGCGTAGACGTTTGCTATGAAATTCACCCGGGAGAGGACCTGCATGATGGTATTACCTTTGAGCGTTTCCTGGAAGCCACCGGCAATCATAGCCGGGCTAATCTCCTCTATGATCCGAGCCACCTCCTGCTCCAATGCCTCGATTACCTGGAATATATCGATATTTACCACGAAAGGATCAAAGCCTTTCACGTAAAAGATGCCGAGTTCAATGCCACCGGACGTTCCGGCGTTTATGGCGGGTACCAGGCTTGGATCGACCGTCCCGGCCGCTTCCGCTCTCTCGGTGATGGCCAGGTAGATTTTAAATCCATCTTCAGTAAAATGGCGCAATACGATTTTGCCGGCTGGGCCGTTATGGAGTGGGAATGTTGTATTAAACACCCGGAAGATGGCGCTAAAGAAGGCGCTCCTTTCATCAGGGATCATATCATCCGTGTTACTGAAAAGGCATTTGATGACTTTGCAGGAGGCGGTACAGATGAAGCCTTTAATAAAAGAATATTAGGCTTGTAATGCCCATTAATCCACCGATCGTTAGTAAACAATAACCAAATAAAAAAAATCAACAAATGAGAAAGAGATATCTGGCGCCGCTCGTATTAAGTGTATTATTC
>NZ_DATMTE010000151.1:0-4377 GCF_035564935.1 Chitinophaga sp.
ATGGACCTGTGCTCGACAACATTCCCCCCGTTTCCGTAAAAGCAGCACATCTGCCGCTTACAAAATTTCTTGATCTTCTTTTCAAAGATCTTCCGGTAGATTACCTGATCAGAAGTAAAACAATTATTTTATTCAGTAAAAAACAGCAGCTGCCTGGTAGTACGCAGCCTCCGGCTGTTGTAACCGGAATTGTTACGGATAAGGACGGGCAGCCGCTACCGGGGGCCAACATCAGTGTTAAAGGCAAAAATGTTTTTGTGCGTACCGACGCTGCCGGCCATTTTTCAGTGATGGCGGAAGAGGGAGATCTGCTACAGGTGACCTGTATCAATCAAACCACCACCGAGGTAAGAGTACGGTCAACCGGCGGCGAAGGCCTAAAGATCGTATTACAACCACTGGTCATGAGCCTGAATGAAACAGTGGTGAACGGGATCTATAAACGGCCTGTGGAGAATTATACCGGCGAGGCGAAAACCTATACCGTTGACCAGTTGCGTACGGTAAATAATACGAGTATCATAGGCGCGCTGCGTGCACTCGATGCTTCCTTCCAGGTGCCTTCAGATATAAATTCAGGATCAGATCCCAATCACCTGCCACAGATCCAGATACGCGGCGCCAACAGCATCGCCAATACGAACCTCACCAACCAGTATGGATACATCAGTAATCCGCCGTTATTTATCCTGGATGGTTTTGAAGTGCCGCTGCAAAAGATCTATGACCTGGATATGAACCGGGTAAGTAAGGTCACTATCCTGAAAGATGCTGCGGCTACCTCCATCTATGGCTCTAAAGCATCCAACGGTGTATTGGTGATAGAAACATTACAGCCAAGGAAAGGGAAGCTTCGCCTGAGTTATAATAACAATCTTTCCCTGAGCAGCCCCGATCTTACCAGTTATCACCTGCTGGATGCAGCGCAGAAGCTACAACTGGAGCAGGTGGCGGGCGTTTATAATATTACTTCCAGCCTGCCGCTGTCAGCAAAAGAAGCGCTGGACGAGGTGTATAACAACCGGCTGGCTGAAGTGAGAAGAGGCGTGAATACCTACTGGTTATCGCAGCCACTGAAAACGGCTTTCGCCCAGAAACACAGTGTTTACCTGGATGGGGGAGATGATTATATGCGTTATGGAATGGACCTGTCCTATGCCAATACACCCGGCGTTATGAAAGGATCTAAAAGAGATAACCTGTCTGGTGGCGTTTCACTGATGTACCACAAAGGTGCGCTGCAGTTTACCAATTATCTTTCTGTTACCAGCAATAAAGCCGTGAACTCCCCTTATGGTGATTTCTCAAAATACGCAAAGGTAAATCCCTATTTCCGGCCGGCAGACCCGGTAAGCGGCGAGGTATTGAAAGTGCTGCAGTATAACAATGACCAGATAGGGATGTATGATATGATCTATAACCCTATGTATGATGCGTCGCTGAAAACAAAGAACAGTACAGGTTATCTGAATGTAACGGATAACTTCCAGGCCGACTGGAACATTCTTCCGGACCTGAAGCTGAGCACACGTTTTAGCATGTATAACCAACGGAATACCGGGGATGTGTTCCTGCCTGCAGATGCAATAGAATTTGCGGGCATGCCCGACAGTCTTTTTTCCAGCCGTGGCTACTACCAGCAAACAAGTGGTTTGTCGTCCAGTTACCAGGGAGATGTATTCCTTAACTATGGCAGCAACTTTGGTAAACATACTTTTTTCTCCACGGCAGGATACCACATCCAGCAGGATAGATCCAATTCCAATACCGTAGTGGTACAGGGGTTTCCAAATGGCGATATGGACAATATACTCTTCGGTTTACAATATCCTGTTAACGGGAAGCCCACCGGCACAGAAAGCATACAGCGGCTCATCAGCTATTACGCTAACGTAAGTTATGCCTATGATTACAGGTACCTGCTTGATTTATCTTTCCGTGAAGACGGTTCCTCGCTCTTCGGGTCTGATAAACATTATGCACCTTTCTGGTCGGTAGGGATAGGCTGGAATGTACATAAAGAGCAATTCCTGCACATCCCGGCAATGATCAATAAATTGAAGTTGCGTGCTTCCATAGGCTCCACCGGCTCCCAGAACTTTCCACCTTTTGCGGCGGCGCAAACCTATCAATACTTAACATCCTCCCGCTACCTCGATCATATTGGCGCGGCTATGCTGAGCCTGGGTAACAACAACCTGAAATGGCAGCAAACGAACAAGCTGAATATCGGTACAGACATTGAATTGTTTAAAGGCCGCATACAGGGCACCTTCAACTATTATGCAGAACGCACCAATGATCTTTTCACGGCAATTAATACTACGCCCTCCAGCGGGTTTACCAGCTTTTTTGCCAACCTTGGTACGGTACAGAATAAAGGAATAGAAGTGTATCTCACTGCATTTGCCATTAAAAAAGAAAAGGAAAATATCTTCCTGAGCTTTTATGGAAACGTGCTGCATAATCAGAATAAACTGCTGAAGATCTCCGACGCGTTAAAAGCGCAAAACGAACAGGCGGTAGGTGAACAAACAAAAGCCAGTAACCCTGTTACCGCCCCCGTGCTCCAATACAAAGAAGGGCAGAGTGTGAGCACTATTTATGCGGTGCGCTCCCTCGGCATAGATCCAAGCACAGGTAATGAAGTGTTCCTGACAGCCGATGGCCACCAAACTTATCGCTGGAGCCCACTTGATGAAGTGCCTGTAGGTGATAATCAACCCAAAGTGACCGGGAACTTCGGCTCCAATTTTATGTACAAAGGCTTTAGCATAAATGTTTCCATGCATACCGAACTGGGAGGCCAAATGTATAACAACACACTGGCCGACCGGGTAGAGAATGCCGATCCCGTATACAATGTGGATGAGCGGGTGCTAACAGACCGCTGGCAAAAGCCCGGCGATATAGCCCGTTTTAAAGGACTCACCAACCTGAACGGAAATACCCGCACCGATATCACCAAAGCCACTTCCCGGTTCATACAGGATAACAATACCCTGTATTGCGACGCCATCACACTGGGATACCTGTTCCCGCACCGCCTTATCGACAAATGGAAGATGAGCAGGCTGCAGTGCTACCTGTATATCAATAATCCTTTTGTGGTTTCTACCATCCGGCAGGAAAGAGGACTTATTTATCCTTTTGCCCGCAACTATTCATTCTCCATGCAACTGGGTTTTTAAATGTTAAAATGTTTGTATGAAAAAGACGCATATTTTAATAGTATTCTTAAGTATCCTGTTCATCGCTTCCGGCTGTAACAAATGGCTGGATGCCAGGCCCGAAACCCTGGTGGCGCCGGATAAACTGTTTTCTACGGAGAAAGGTTATGAAGACGCCATGTATGGGGTGTACACAACTATGGCAGGCTTTTCCCTGTACGGAGATCAGCTCACCATGAGTTTTCTTGATGTGCTTGCCCAGCAATATAATTGCCAGGGTAACCCCGGCCACCAATTTTACCAGGCGGCCCTGTATAATTACCAGGATGCCGCTGTAAAATCAGGTATCGACAATGTATGGGATTCCATGTACTATGCCATTACCAACGTGAATAATATCCTGCTGCATATCGATGCCAATAAGAACATCTTCCGGCCGGGGAATTATCAGCTCATAAAAGGGGAGGCAATCGGTTTACGGGCTTTCATGCATTTTGACCTGTTACGGTTATTTGGTGCCTCTTACCTGAGCGGCCCTTCCAGGCCGGCTATTCCCTATGTAACAACTGTTTCCGGTAACGTATCGCCCTTACTCACCGTAAACCAGGCGCTGGATACGGTGATCAGTGAACTAACCCTGGCTGCTTCGCTGCTGGCAGATTATAAAACAGTTAGCTATGATTATTATAATGCCAGCAACCAGCAGCAGAACGATTGGCTTAACCACCGCCAGAACCATTTTAACTACTGGGCCGCAGAAGCCACGCTGGCAAGGGCCTACCTGTATAAAGGCGATAAGGCGCATGCGTTGCAGTATGCTGTGAACGTGATCAACGCCGGGATGTTTGATTTCCAGACGCCGGAGCGCATTACGAATTACCAGGACAATACCTTTATTCCCGAACAGGTATTTGCACTCAGCAAGTTTAATCTCCGGTCAAAAGCAGATCAGTACTTTAAATCCAGTGGCGGAACAGTGAACGTTGGGGTGAACCAGCAGCTTACGAATACCTATGGAAATGGCGGTGTGGTAGACCAGATCTATGAGATCAGCTCCGGCGGCGTTAGTGATATCCGTTACGCCCGTCTCTGGAACCTGAGCGGTACCGTCTATTTCTGTTCCAGGTTCTGGCAGGATGCCGGTAATCCTATCTATAATAACCTTGTGCCGCTGATCCGTTTACCGGAGATGTATTATATCGCTGCG
>NZ_DATMTE010000152.1:0-13151 GCF_035564935.1 Chitinophaga sp.
GATCAGATGTTGTCCCAATAATCCGTTACTACCAGTTATAAGTACCTTCATAAAGCCATGTTCAATACGCTATTTCTAAAGATAAGAAAAAAAGCTTTTAGCTGTTCACCAAAATGCGGGGGCATTCTGATGAGCAGCTAAAAGCTGATCCTTTACAAACTTTACTTGTGCATACCCAGGTTATACATGGTAAATGCCCAGATATCCGCCGCTTCATCGATCATTTTGGAAGTAGGCTTGCCAGCGCCGTGACCTGCCTGTGTTTCAATACGAATGAGGGTTGGGTTGGGACCGGCATTATCAGCCTGCAGGGTGGCCGCAAACTTAAAGGAGTGTGCCGGCACTACACGGTCGTCGTGATCCGCAGTAGTGATCAGCGTTGCCGGGTAAGCAGTACCGGGTTTCAGGTTATGCAGCGGTGAGTATTTCACCAGGTATTTAAATTGTTCTGCATTATCGCTGCTGCCGTATTCCACCGCCCAGGCCCAGCCGATAGTGAATTTCTGGAAACGCAACATGTCCATTACGCCTACCGCAGGCAATGCCACTTTAAACAGTTCGGGGCGTTGGGTCATGCAGGCGCCTACCAGTAAGCCGCCGTTAGAACCGCCGCGGATCGCTATTTTGCCGGGATTGGTATATTTTGCCTTTACCAGGTATTCAGCTGCGCCGATAAAGTCGTTGAAAACATTCTGTTTTTTCTCCAGCATACCTGCTTTGTGCCAGGCCTCGCCGTATTCGCTGCCGCCTCTCAATGACACCACTGCGTATATGCCTCCCTGTTCCATAAAGTAAAGATTGGAAACGCTGAAAGAAGGCGTTACTGCAATATTGAATCCACCGTAGCCGTAGAGCAGCACCGGGTTGTTGCCGTTCAGCCGGATACCTTTTTTGTAAGACAGGAATACCGGTACGCTTTCCCCGTCGGCGCTTTTGAAAAATACCTGTTTGGTTTCGTACTGTGCAGGATTGAATTTTACTTCTGCCTTATTATATAAGGTAGAAACACCGGTAGCTATATCATATTTATATACTTCCGGCGGGGTGATGAAGGACGTATAAGTGTAAAAGAATTGTTTGTCTTCTTTTTTACCGCCGAAGCCGCCGGCTGTTCCGAGGCCAGGCAGTTTCACTTCGTGTTCCTGTTTACCTTTATAGTCATACTGGTATACCCTGGTAGAAGCGTCTTTCAGATAGGAAAGGAATAATTTGCCGCCTGCGAGTCCCACGCCCTGGAGCGCTTCTTTCTTTTCGGGCACAATTACCTTCCAGTTGGCTTCAGCAGGATTAGCGGGATCAATCAGCACAATTTTATAATTAGGTGCATTATGATTGGTGCGCACCAGTAATTTATCGCCATCATTATCTATTACTTCCGGCTCGTTGGCGAAGCCTTTTACCAGCAGGCTGAATTGTTTTTGTGCAGGATTTTGCAGGTCGCGGAACCAGAGCTCCCGGCCGGAAGTGCCTTCTGTAGTGGCGAGGATAAGAAAGCGTTCATCTTCCGTTACCTCTACCCCGGCATTGCGCAGCGGGTGTTCTTTATCTACATAAACCAGTTCATCTTTTTCCTGCGGATCGCCGAGGCGGTGGTAATATACTTTCTGAAATTCGTTCTTTTTGGATAGTTTGCTTTGTTCATCGGGTTTATCGTACCGGCTGTAGTAGAAGCCGTTCCCTTTCCACGACAAGCCGCTGAATTTCACCCACTCCAGCTTATCAGCCAGGGGCTTACCGGTTTCCACATCCATTACAAAACCTTCCTGCCAGTCGGATCCTGCTTTGGAAAGCAGGTAGGCAAAATATTTTCCGTCTTTGGAGAACGACATGGAACCCAATGCAGTAGTACCTGCTGCGGAAAGTTTGTTGGGGTCCAGGAAAACTTCCGGTGTACCGTCCAAAGTGGCTGCGCGGTAAAGTATGGACTGGTTCTGCAGGCCATCATTTTTAAAGAAGTAATAGTATTTCCCGTGTTTGGCGGGTGCGCCGTTTTTGGGATAATTCCATAATTCTTCCAGTCTTTTCCGGATTTCTGTGCGGAAAGGGATATTGGAAAGATAATTTTCGGTCACCTTATTCTGGGCGTCCACCCATGCTTTTGTTTCTGTGCTGTGGTCATCTTCCAGCCAGCGGTAAGGGTCTGCTATGGAGGTACCGTGATAATTATCAATGGTATCCACTTTCTTTGATTCGGGATAAGTTACCGTTTGTTGCTGCGCCATTGCCTGTCCGGCGATTAAACTTACGCTCATAAAGATCCACCGTTTATTATTTTTTTTTAACATGCGTAATATTTTTTGAAATTTTTATCTACTTTGTTTGATGGAAATTAAAAATTTAGGTTATTTCATCAGATAACAGTTAGAAAACAATTGCAAAATGTTATTTTTGTGCGCCTTTAAGATATTTTTTTAGCAATTTATATGAAAAAACTGAACAACATTGCAGTCCTTACATCGGGGGGAGATGCCCCTGGCATGAACGCCGCCGTTCGTGCCGTTGTAAGAACGGGCATTTATCATCAGCTGAATGTGTATGGCATTATGTACGGCTATAGGGGAATGTTGAAGAATGAGATCTTCCCGATGGAGTCAAAGTCCGTTGCCAACATTATTCAGCGCGGAGGCACCATATTGAAGACCGCCCGGTGCAAAGAGTTCTATGAATATGAAGGGCGAAAAATGGCTTACGAAAATCTGAAGAAACACAACATTGACGGGCTGGTAGTAATTGGTGGAGACGGCTCGTTCAATGGTGCGCAAAAGTTCAGCCAGGAATTTGATATTCCATGTATAGGCTTGCCTGGTACTATTGACAAGGACATTGCAGGAACCGATTCTACGATTGGATTTGATACAGCTGTGAATACGGCGGTAGAAGCTATCGACAAGATCAGGGATACTGCCGATGCGCATGACCGTTTGTTTGTAATTGAGGTAATGGGGCGCGATGCCGGTTACATTGCATTACACAGCGGTATTTCCACCGGTGCGGAGCACATTCTGCTGCCTGAGCGCAAAACCGAAGTAAATGACATTATTGAAGAACTGCAGGCGAATGAACGCCGCAGGAAACTGGTTAACCTCATTGTAGTGGCCGAAGGCGATGAAACCGGCGGTGCTACAGAAGTTGGTCGCATTATTAAAGAAAGGTGCCCGCAAATGGATACCCGGGTAAGTATCCTGGGACATATTCAGCGTGGCGGCGCTCCCACCTGCACAGATCGTATTCTGGCCAGCCGCCTGGGCTATGCAGCCGTAGATGCCCTTCTCGAAGGCATCCATAATGTAATGATCGGCGTTGTTAACGACAAGATCCATTACACTCCTCTTGATAAAGCTGTAAAAGCCAAACAGGAAATTGACCCCGAATGGTTTAAGATTGTTAAAATTCTTGCGAGTTAAAAAATTAGACTTATGAGTACAAAGGATCTTTCGAAATACTATCACAAGCAGATGGATAACGCTGCGGGTAGAGAACACTCTTCGCACAAAACAAAAATCGTGGCTACTGTAGGCCCCGCGTGCGACACCTATGAAGGCCTGCTGACACTGGTTAAAGCCGGTGTTAACGTTTTCCGCCTCAACTTTTCACATGGCTCGCACGAAGATAAACTGCGGATTATTGAATATATCCGCCAGATCAATAAAACAGAGCCTTACACAGTAGCCATCCTGGCCGATTTACAGGGACCAAAGCTGCGTGTGGGCGAAATCGAGAACAATGCACTCCCGCTGAAGAAAGGTGATCTTCTCACCTTTGTAAATGAAAAGCTGGTGGGCAATATGGAAAAAATATACGTTTCCTACCCTGACCTGTATAAAGATCTTAAGGTTGGCCAGAAAATTCTGCTGGACGATGGTAAAATCGAAACCGTTGTAAAAGAAATCACTGCCAACGGTGAAATCAAAGCGGAAGTTTCCCTGCCGGGTGTGTTGTCCTCTAAAAAAGGCTTTAACCTTCCGGACACAAAAATCTCCCTCCCTGCGCTTACAGAAAAAGACATCATCGACCTGGAATTTATTATTGACCAGGAATGTGACTGGGTGGCCCTCTCCTTCGTAAGAAGCGTGAAAGACCTCACCGAGCTGCGTAAACGCCTGGAAACACGTAATTCTAAAATGAAGGTGATCTCTAAAATTGAGAAACCTGAAGCAATACAGAACCTGAAAGAAATTATCTGGGAAAGCGACGGCGTAATGATTGCCCGTGGCGACCTCGGTGTAGAACTGCCTGTAGAGCAGATCCCGATGATCCAGAAAGACATCATCCGCAAATGTATCCACCGTGCAAAACCCGTTATTGTGGCTACACAAATGATGGAAAGCATGATGGACCGCACCCGTCCTAACCGCAGTGAAATCACCGACGTGGCAAATGCCGTACTGGAAGGCGCCGATGCAGTAATGCTGAGTGGTGAAACCGCTACCGGTATGTTCCCGGAACTGGTGATCCAAACCATGAACAAAATTATCCAGGAAGTGGAAAAAGAAGCGATCATTTACAACCGTAACCTGATCCCTCACCGCCACTCTCCTACCTTCCTCAGCGATGCGCTGTGCTACAACGCATGTAAAATTGCGGAAGACCTGGATGCTGATGCCCTCATTGGTATGACACAAAGCGGTTACACCGGCTTTATGCTGAGCAGCTACCGCCCACGCAGCCCGCTCTATATCTTCACTAAAGAAAAGTCGCTGGTAAACCAGCTGAGCCTGAGCTGGGGCGTACGCGCATTCTACTACGAAGAAGAGGAAAGCCTGGATGATATCGTATTTGACCAGATCAATATCCTGAAAGAAAGAGGATTCATCAAATCAGGAGACGTAGCCGTTAATACCGGTAGCACCCCTGTTAAACAACATCTTCCAACAAATATGCTGAAAATCACGAAAGTGGATTAATAAGCTATAAGGATTTAGCAAAGCAGCGGAGAGGGATATTTCCTTTTCCGCTGTTTTTTTTGCCGAATAATATATACAGACTTGTCTGTTTTGTTAATTTATCTTAACATTGTACTATGAAAGAACAAGGTGCAAAGGAAAGAATATTACAAACAGCCAGCGAATTGTTTTACCAGCAAGGCTACCAGGCCACTGGTATTAACCAGATCATCGAGGAAGCCGGGATTGCCAAGGCCAGTCTTTACCAGCACTTCCCTTCCAAAGACGCATTGCTGACAGAATACCTGCTGCGAACCCGTGTAAATAATCACACGGAACGGATGGCATACATTGATCAGCTGGCTCCCGGCAGGGAAAAGCTGATGGGGCTGTTCGAATTTCGCCGCCGGCATATGGAAAAAAGCAATTTCAGGGGCTGTGCCTTTATACGCATTGCCTACGAACTGCCCGGGTTGAATGATGATGCGCTGATTCAGGTAAAAACACATACACTAACGCTGAAAACGTTTATTGCGGAACAGCTGCAGCTTATAAAGCAGCCATATCCTGCTGCCGACCTGGAGGAAATGACCGATATGCTGCTGAATCTATATGAAGGCGCAGGGCTTCAGGGTTACATCCAACGCTCCGTAAAGCCCATGGAAGACACGAAAAAAGTAGTGGGGAAGTTGCTGGAAACGCTGTAAGTAAGAGAGTAACAGAATGTTGGAAGATTGATGAAAATACTATATCGCCAATGCTAGTTAGAACAGGCGATAATGTATATATAAACGTGGATTCACTGAAGTAAAATGGTTGCCGTAAAACATTTGTAATCACAACATAACAATAAACAGCAAACCGCCTGCAAGGCCGGAGCCGTGAAAAACAGTTGCTTGCAAACATATACGCAACATAATAACAAACTGCAGGCGTCTGCATAAACACCGGCAAACACCGGATCCGCTAACATTTACCGGCAAGCATATACACAACATAACAACAAAAAGCAGGCATCTATATAAACACCGGATTCGCTGAAGTAAAACAGCTATCTGCAAAAGCATAGCATCTCATAACACCACATCTATTCAATTTCCTTTTAAATAAAACAAAAACACAACACAATCATCTCTCATAAAAATTTTACCTTCATGAAAACAGACCAGTCTGTATATATCAAGCCAAACACTATAAACCCCTGGGTATCACTGGCAGTGATCCTCCTGGCGCCGCTCATTACCGTGATCGATGTATTTATTGTGAATATCAGCACCCCTGCCATTAAAAGCTACTTCCACAGTTCCGATGCCGCACTGGAGCTGGTAATTGCCAGCTACCTGCTCGGCTATTCGGTATTCCTCATTACCGGCAGCCGGACCGGCGATTACCTGGGCAAAAAGAAGGTGTTCATAGCCGGATTGGCAGCATTCACCGTTACATCAGCGATGTGTGGCTTCGCCATGTCTATGGAAATGCTGATCATTTCAAGACTGCTGCAGGGAGTGGCGGCTGCTTTCACCGTACCGCAAACCATTACACTGATACAACTGAGCTTCCAGTCGCCAGCCGACCGCGACAAAGCCTATGGCCTTTATGGCATGGCACTCGGCATCGGCGCTACACTCGGGCAATTTCTCGGCGGCTACTTCATCACTTCGCATCTCATCACAGACAGCTGGCGGCTTATTTTCCTGGTAAACCTGCCATTTGGTATAGTAGCCATGCTGCTGGCGGGGTTCTTTGTGCAGGAATCCGGGCAAAACAAAAGCACCCGCTTTGATATCCCCGGCATCATATTGCTCACCTTAGCATTGTCTTTCCTGATATATCCTGTTATACAGGGCGCCGAACTCGGCTGGCCGGCCTGGACCATTGCCATGCTGGCAACCGCATTGCTTTTATTAGGCGTGTTTGTATTGTACCAGCACTGGCTGGGAAAACAACAACGCGATCCGCTGGTTCCCCTGGAACTGTTCCGTATCAGGAGTTTCAACACGGGCATCATCAGTGTGTTATTTTTCTTTGGGGTAAATACCGCTTATATTTTTGTAGTAGCCATCTACTTTCAGAACGGGTTTCACATGTCGCCTTTCACGGCAGGGAATTATTTCGTAATGCAAACTATTCCGTTCCTGCTTGCCTCTTTATGGTCTATTAAAAACGCAGCCAGGTTTGGTATCCGCCTGTTGCAGGCGGCCTGTATACTGATGATCCTTGCTTTTACTTTACAACTGATCTTATTCCGGGGAGATATATTAACACCATGGGCCATTCTTCCCTGCCTGATCATTTACGGCAGTGGCTCAGGCTTGCTGATGCCTTCATTGCTGAAAGTAGCCATGTGGGATATGCCGCCCGCTAAGGCCGGCGCTGCCAGCGGCGTGTATTCAACGGTACAACAGTTTGCCTCCGCATTGGGCGTAAGTATGCTGGGAGGCGTTTTTCTTTACCTGGCACGTCACTCCGGCAATTTTTACCTGGCGTATAAAACCGCGCTGTTTTGTATGATGGGTTACCTGCTTATAGTAATGATCGTATTAAACAGGATTAAGCGGTAACTGCAGGTTTAGCTTTTTTATAAGTACTCAGGTAGATGATCAGCGCGATGAGGATCAAGGCTATACCCGCCACACATACACCATTCCATTGTGCAAAAGACCAAACCCACAACCCGATACCGGAACCCAGCGATGTACCAATAAAACTGGTGGTCATAAATACGGTGTTCAAACGGTTCCTTGCTTCCGGCAACAAGGTATAGATACGGGTTTGATTGGATACATGGATCCCCTGCAAACCTAGATCAATAGCAATGATGCCAATGATGATACCGATAATGTTGGTTTTGAAAATATAAAAAAGAAAATAACCGAATAACAAAAAGATGATCCCATAACCAATAGCGATACGCGGATTCTTCTTATCTGCAATACGTCCTACCAGCGGGGCGCCCAAAGCACCTGCCGCTGCCGCCAGTCCCATTAAACCTATTTGTTCGCTGGTGTATTTAAAAGGTGCATCGGACAGCAGGAAAACCACGGTTGTCCAGAACATGCCAAACATCGCAAAGCAACAGGCATTAATAGCAGATGCCTCCCTTAACACCGGCTGCTCTTTCACCAGTGTAAGCAACGATTTCATCAGGTGGCCGTAACTACCCTGGAAATTAGGCTTGCTGGACGGGAAGGAAGTGATCATAATCACCGCCAGCAACGCACTGATAGCAGCAGCGATCCAGAACATGGCGCGCCAGCCGAAATGATGTCCTACTACACCGCTCAGTGTGCGCGATAATAAGATGCCCACCAGTAAGCCGCTCATAATGGTGCCTATCACTTTACCACGACTTGCAGGATCGGAAAGATTAGCCGCCAATGGCAATATCAGCTGCGGCACTACAGATGTAAAACCGATCATCAGCCCTGTAACTTTCAGCATCGTAATATTCACCGACTTCGCAGCAGCCACCAGCGCTACTACCGCGGCAAGCGTCATTATCACGATCTGCCGCTTACGCTCCAGTTTATCGCCCAGTGGCACACAAAATAACAACCCCAGCGCATATCCCACCTGCGTGAAAAATGTTACCTGCCCCGCGTTACTTTCGCTTACCTTAAATTCCTCACTCATCAATACCAGCAAAGGCTGGCTGTAATAAATATTGGCAACGATCAACCCTGTACACAGGGCCATTATCATAATATTCCACCTGCTAAGCGCCATAAAATTGTACTGTTTTTCAAGAGATGCAAAGATAGCCTTTTAGCTTTTAGGACGCGCTTTTACAGGAAAACGGTAAATTTGTGTGACTATTCACTAACAGCTAAATGCTAACCGCTAAAAGCTACAGGTATGTTTACAAGCATCAATCCGTTTACACAGGAAACCATTGCTGTATATACAGCACATACACCGGAAGAAACAGAACAAAAATTACAACTGGGTCATAAAGCTTACCTGGAATTATTACAGGTTCCCCTGGAACAACGCCGGCAGTGGATGATGCAGGTGGCGCAATCCATGAAAGACCATGCAGACGAACACGCAGCGCTGATTACACGGGAAATGGGTAAAACGCTGAAAGAAGCGCGGGCAGAAGTATTGAAATGCGCCACATCTGCCGAATATTATGCAGAAAACATCGTGGAAATGCTGCAGCACAAACCTATCCAATCCGACGCCTATAAAAGCTACGTATCATACGAACCCAAAGGAATTATCCTGGCTATTATGCCATGGAACTTTCCCTACTGGCAGGTATTCCGTTTTGCCATCCCCAATATACTTGCCGGCAATACCGGCATCCTGAAACATGCCAGCAATGTGAGCGGTTGCGCCCTGGCCATTGAGAAAATATTTGCGGAAAGTAATTTTCCTGCCGGTACTTTTCAATCGCTGCTGGTATCTTCCAAAGACATAGAACCGATCATTGCGGATCCCCGCGTACAGGGCGTTACGCTTACCGGCAGCACGCCTGCAGGAAAAAGTGTAGCAGCGCTTGCAGGAAAATATATTAAGAAAACGGTGCTGGAACTGGGCGGCAGCGATCCTTTTATTGTATTGAAAGACGCCGACCTGGAAACTGCCGCCAAAACAGCGGTACAGGGCAGGATGCAGAATGCAGGGCAATCGTGCATTGCCGCCAAACGCTGGATTGTAGAAAAAGAAATTGTGCCGGCATTTACGGCGGAAGTAAAACGTATTTTGCAGGATCTTAAACAGGGAGATCCCACGCAGGAAAGTACGCAGATGGGTCCCATGGCGCGCCCTGACCTGGCGGAAGAACTGGCCAAACAACTGCAGGACTCCATTAACCAGGGCGCTAAGCTGGAGTTGGGCGGCACGCATGAAGGCTGTAACTTTGCACCTACCCTGCTTACAGGGGTAACCAACAAAATGACTGCTTTCAAAGAAGAAACCTTTGGTCCGCTGGCCGTAATCATAGAAGCTGCCGATGAAGCAGCTGCCATTGCACTGGCCAATGAAACCCAGTTCGGCCTGGGCGCCGCACTGTGGACCAGCGATCTTGACAAAGCCGCGCAACTGGCCACGCAAATAGAGAGCGGGAATGTATTTATTAATGCAATGGTTCGCTCGGATGCACGCTTACCGTTTGGCGGCGTGAAACAATCCGGCTACGGACGCGAACTATCACTGGAAGGCACACACGAATTTCTGAATGTAAAGACCGTATATATACAACAATAAAGGCACTGGAATGACCACCTCTCTGAAACGCGACCGCTATACTCCCTATATCAGCTTTTCCCGTAAGGAATGGGCAGAAAGAAGCGGCGATGCCATGCTGCAACTGCAGGACTACGACCTGGAAGCGCTGCACGGTATGAACGAACCACTCACACAGGAAGAAATAACACAGGTATATCTTCCGCTGGCACACCTGCTTAATCTGTATGTAACCGCATCGCAGCAATTGCATACCGCCACCAGCAATTTTCTCAGCAGCCAGGTACATAAAGTACCTTACATCATTGGCATTGCCGGAAGTGTGGCGGTTGGAAAAAGTACCACCGCCAGGGTGCTGCAGAAATTACTACAGGCATGGCCCAATCATCCGCGGGTAGACCTGGTAACAACAGACGGTTTTCTTTATCCCAATAAAATACTGGAAGCCAATAATATCATGAACCGGAAAGGTTTCCCGGAAAGTTATGATATCAAAAGGCTGATCCATTTTCTGGCGGATGTAAAATCGGGTAAAGAAAAAGTAGCGGCGCCACTGTATTCCCATCTCGAATATGATATCCTGCCCGGGCAGTTACAATGGATAGAGCAACCCGATATCGTGATCGTGGAAGGCGTGAATGTATTACAGGTTCGTCATCGCCAGCAACAGAAAGATCCTGCTGTATTCGTATCCGATTTCTTCGACTTCAGTATTTATGTGGATGCCGCAGAAAAAGATATCCGCAAATGGTACATTGCACGCTTTGAAACCCTGCGCAAAACAGCGTTTCAGAGCCCTGAATCTTTCTTCCACCGCTATGCGCATCTTTCTGATACAGCTACTATTGAACTGGCCACACAGATCTGGGAAGATATCAACAAGCCTAACCTGGAACAAAATATTGCACCTACCCGTTACCGCGCCAGCCTGATACTGGAAAAAGGGCATCATCATTTTGTTCAATCCATCCAATTGAGGAAAACCTGATGCAAGGTATTGCAATGATCCGGCAACAGCTGCAGGCACTGCTGAAGGCCCCCCTGCTTCACTGGGAACAGTTTGAAGCCATCCTGCAGCCGGTCGTTTTTCCAGCAGGCGAACACCTGTCGGAAGCCGGTAAAACTGCCAATGCCATTTATTTTATTGAAGAAGGCATTGTACGTGTATACACCATCCACAATGGTAAAGAGATCAGCATGGACTTTGCTTTTCCCGGCAACTTTACCACTGCATATGCCTCTTTCACTACCCGGCAACCTGCCGTGGTAAATTTACAGGCCGTTACACCGGTAAAAGGGTATGCATGTTACTATACTGATTTGCAGCAATTGTATCATACCTCCCATCAATCAGAGCGGATAGGCCGCCTGATAGCGGAACAGCAATATCTTCGGAAATACAACCGCGAGCTGTCGTTCCTGCAATACACGGCACAGGAAAGGTATACGCAGTTACTGGAAGAACACCCGGAAGTGGTGCAGCATATCCCTATTAAACAAATTGCTTCCTACCTGGGTATTGAACCGGAAAGCCTGAGCAGGATCAGGAAAAAGAGAAATACCTGATCATCTTCATTAACTAACATTTGTTAGTTTTATTTTTCCGGAAGATACAGACATTTGAATCCTAAAAAATATACAAATGGCTTTCTTTTCCGGCTTATGCAGCATTGCCCTCCTGTTACTGGCCATAGGTTACCTTTTCCAGGTACCTGTTTTACAACAACTTCCTGCAGATGCGCGTATATCCGCTGCCGTTATGTTCATCCTGATAGGGTTTACGCACCTGCTGAAACCACGCAAGCTCAGTTACATGATTGAAGGAATGATCCCGTGGCCTGTATTTGCAGTATTATTTACCGGTGTGCTGGAAGTATTGCTGGGCGCCGGTTTGCTGGTTCCTTCCACACAATATTATGCGGGATGGGGTTTAATGATACTCCTGGTAGCTATGTTTCCCGCCAATATCCGTGTGGCGGTACTGAACCTGCCCGCGCCCGGTGGTTTGCCTTCCAAACCCTGGTATATATGGAGCCGCTTATTATTTCAACCTGTGTATATTTTATGGATATGGTGGGCCATCAATTAATCAATAACTTTATGCCATGTTATAAAAAAATAACCATGCGCATACATTATTTACGCAATGCCACATTGCTCATAGAATGGAATAATAAGAACATACTGGTTGATCCTATGCTTGGCGTTAAAGACAGCCTGGATCCCGTTCCAAATGCAGCCAACAGCATCCGGAACCCAATGACCGAACTTCCCCTCGATGATGTTGCTTTAAAGAATTTATTATCATCCCTGGATGCTATACTTGTAACCCACCGGCACCGCGATCACTGGGATGTTACCGCACAGGCCATCCTTCCTAAAAGTATCCCGTTATTCTGCCAGCCGGAAGACGAAAGCGCTATCAGGGAACAGGCATTTACGCAGGTGATCCCTGTTGTTAACAATATTACCTGGGAAGGGATAAGCATCACCCGCACAGGCGGACAACATGGTACAGGAGAAATCGGGAAAATGATGGCGCCGGTGTCGGGCTTTGTGCTGAAGGAAGGCAACAGTACGTTGTATATAGCCGGCGATACTATCTGGTGTGAAGACGTAGTGACGGCACTGGATACATTCCATCCTGATTATGTAGTGGTAAACGCAGGCGCTGCACAGTTCCTGCAGGGAGATCCCATTACCATGACTGCGGACGATGTGATTAAAACCATCCGTCATCCGTCGCAACCTAAAGTAATAGCAGTGCATATGGACGCTATCAATCACTGTTATCTCAGCAAGGAAGCACTGAGAGCGGCTGTGGCTGCTGAACAGCTAACTGCCATTATCCCTGAGCAGGGAGAATGGATCCAACTGGTTTAGAGAATGCTACCCAAAAAAAGGGGCTGTTACCTTACGGTAACAGCCCTTTCTGCATAATGTAAGGAGTTATTATACCCACTCATTAACATGTTTTGCATTACCCATGCTAATTTCACGGGCTGAAATGGTAAAGGAAATCACCATCGGGTTTTTGTTTTCATAGTCAAAAGACTCTTCAAACTTAACCAGGTAGCC
>NZ_DATMTE010000153.1:0-3016 GCF_035564935.1 Chitinophaga sp.
GTAGTGTTCCCAGTCCTAAAATCCAAAATCGGTTCCAGCGCATGATTCTCATTTTAATGGGTGCTGTTTTTCACAAAAAATAAAAAAATAAGTTTATCTGTTAAATTAATAATCCGCTTGTTCCACGCGAGTTTCCGCCAACTTTTATTATATTATCATACAAACAATACAAGTTACCATTTGTAATAAATTGTATAAAATCTTGTAGGTTTGCCGCCATAACACATGAACGCTAGCCACAAAAATAATTATAAAAAGTTTTTTCGGCATACATACCTGGTTTTTGCCGGTATGTTCGTCGCCATTCCCTTTATTATAGATGCAGTTGCGGGTGGAAGGCCACAAGTTGGTACATATTTTAACAAAAGTTTGGCAGATACCACGCCTCCGGTCCGGAAAGATACAGGTAAAATACCCAAACCGGCTGCTGTTCCTCCTGATTCCTCAGATTCCACCCAATTAACCAAAGGTGTGGATACCACCGGGGAAACCACTGTAGATACCCTGTTTGTACCAAAGATATCAAAAGACACGCTGGATGCGCCGGTAAATTATAAAGCGAAGGATTCCATTATCCTGATGGTGCCCGATAAGCGCTTCTATTTGTATGGCACAGCCAACACAAAATACAAAACGATTGATCTTTCTGCCGAAAAAATGAATTTCGACCAGGAAACCGGTATCCTGGAAGCCACCAACGCCAAAGATACGGCTGGCAAGCTGTTCGGGGGCCCCGTAATGAACGACGGGGGACAAAGCTTTGAATCGGATACCCTCAAGTATAATTTTACCTCCCAGAAAGCAAAGATCTACAATACCCGCTCCCAGTATGGGGAAGGCTACATTCACAGCCAGCAAACCAAAAAAGCGGCAGACAATACCATTTTCGGCTTTAAGAACGGGTATACCACCTGTAACCTGGATACCCCTCACTTTAGCTTCAGGGCCCGTAAAATAAAGGTGATCCCTGATAAACTGGTGATCTCCGGACCGGCTAACCTGGAAATTGAAGGGATTCCCACGCCGCTGTATATACCTTTTGCCATATTCCCCATTACCCAGGGGCAACGCTCCGGTATCCTGCCGCCACAATATGTGGTGAACCAGCAGAAAGGGATCGGCCTGGAAAACGGCGGTTACTATATCGGCCTGGGCGATCATTTTGACCTGACCATGCGGGGGGATGTGTATTCCTACGGAAGCTGGAGCCTTACTGCCAGTCCTACTTACCGGAAGCGCTACAAATACAATGGGGGGCTTAACCTGAGCTTTGCCAATACCCGCTTCGGCGACCCGGCAGTTAAATCAGAGTTCGCCACTTCCAAGGACTTCCGCGTTACCTGGAACCATAGTATGGACAGTAAAGCCCGCCCCGGCGTGAACTTCGGTGCGGCAGTGAACTTCGGAACATCTTCCTATAACAAATACAATGTGTACGACTATAATACCCGTGTAAACAATAACATCGGGTCGTCTATCACCTTTTCCAAAACCTGGCAGGGCAAACCCTATAACCTCACCATGGGGTTGAACCACTCCCAGAACCTCAGCACCCGCGATGTGTCTATCTCCTTTCCGGACGCTACATTCACGGTAAACACTATTTACCCTTTCCAACCCAAGGAAATGGTGGGTACCCCGAAATGGTATGAAAAAATAGGCGTTTCCTATAATACTATCCTGCGTAACCAGGCTAATTTCAAGGATTCCCTGTTTGGTAAACAGGCCATGTTCGATGCCATGCAAACAGGTATGCAGCATAATATCCCGATCTCGTTCTCTATCCCGGTGTTTAAAACCTTTACTTTATCGCCGGGCATCAACTATACCGAGTACTGGTACACAAAGAAATTTATACGTAAATGGGATCCGAATAAACCGAATCTTGGATTAGGGGTAGATAGCCTGGGTGCTATTGACACCACCTATGCTCCCGGCTTTTACAGTGCCCGCGATATCAGTGCCAGCATGTCGTTGTCTACCGCTATATACGGTATGTACACCTTCAAAAAAACCTCCAAGATCAAGGCTATCCGCCATGTGATGAGGCCCACGCTGAGCGCCAGTTACCGGCCGGACCTTTCCAGCAAGTACTACCATGAGCTGCAGTATAACAATGCGGGCGACAAACAAATGGTGTCCGACTTTGACGGGGCTATTATCGGTGTGCCGTCTGCCGGCGCTTTTGGCGGTTTGAACTTCGGGTTGGATAATAACCTGGAGATGAAGGTATTTTCGAAAAAGGATACCACTGGGAACCACGAAAAGAAAATAAAGCTGTTGGATGGCTTCGGGATCAATGGTAGTTATAACCTGGTGGCCGATTCATTTAAACTATCCACCTTCAGTTTGTACGCCCGTACCAACCTGTTCGACAAACTGAATATTTCTGCCAGCGGAAACCTTGACCCTTACCAGGTAGATGCCCGTGGTCGCCGCCTCGATAAATATGTGTGGCAGCAGGGTAAGATCAGCCTGGGGCGGTTAACCAATGCCAGCATTTCCATGAGCACCTCTTTCCAATCGAAGGATAAGAAGAGCCAGGAGAAGGAACAAAAAATCGATTCCCTGGAAAATGCACAGAGCGCAGATGCTGCATTCGCTGCACAACAGCGGCAGCTGCAGATGGTACGTAACAACCCCGGCGAGTATGTGGATTTTGATATTCCGTGGCGGGTAGATCTTTCTTACAGCTTATCGTATACCAATACTATTATACCCGATTCCGGCGGTGTAGTGAAGCGTATTACCCAATATGTAAGTTTCAATGGCGACTTTAGTCTCACACCCAAATGGAAAATTGGTTTGAACAGTGGTTTTGACTTCACCAATATGCAGATCGCCTACACGAATATGTATATCTCACGGGATCTGCACTGCTGGCAGATGTCCATTAACCTTATCCCGTTTGGTACCTTCCGGCAGTTTAGTATCACGATTAACCCGAAGGCGGGTATTTTGCGTGACCTGCGGATAAACCGATCGAGGCAGTTCCAGGATCTTTAACGAAAACGGG
>NZ_DATMTE010000154.1:0-3543 GCF_035564935.1 Chitinophaga sp.
ACCTTACTTTTGTACTTTAACCATGAGGCATGATAGAAAATAACGAACTAGCTATGAATTTAGAAAGCCGGTTATCATTCGAAGAGTTCCGCAAGGAAGTGCTTAATGATTACAGGTTGGCCTGCGAAAGCAGGGAAGTAAGTCTGCTGGCCCGTAAGGAAGTGCTTACAGGTAAGGCGAAGTTTGGCATTTTTGGAGACGGAAAAGAAGTGGCGCAGATAGCGATGTCAAAATACTTTCAGCCAGGAGATTTCCGTTCCGGTTATTACCGCGACCAAACTGTTGCATTTGCCACTGGTATTGCCACTCCCGAACAATTCTTTTCGCAGTTATATGCAGATCCCGATCTGAAAAATGATCCTTTTTCAGGTGGGCGACAGATGAACTCCCACTATGCTACTCCTAATCTTGATCAGGACGGCAACTGGCTTCCGCTGGCGCAAATGAAAAACTCTGCAGCTGATATAGCCCCAACGGCAGCGCAAATGCCCCGCGCACTGGGCCTCGCTTTTGCCTCTAAAATGTTCCGTGAAGTAGAAGCCCTGCATCCATATAAAGATCTTTCCAACAACGGTAACGAAATTTGTTTCGCTACTATCGGTGACGCCTCTACGTCGGAAGGCCATTTCTGGGAAACTATGAATGCCGCCGGTGTTTTGCAGGTGCCACTCGCCGTTTTCGTTTGGGATGATGGCTACGGTATTTCCGTACCCCGTAAATACCAGACCACCAAAGGATCTATCAGCGCAGCGCTGGAAGGCTTCCGGAAAACGGAAGAATCCAATGGGTTTGATATTTATAATGTAAAGGGCTGGGATTATGCCGGCATGTGTGAAGTGTTTGAGGCGGCTATCCGCAAGATCCGTGAAACGCACATCCCTGCACTGTTTCATGTGGAAGAGATCACACAACCACAGGGCCACTCCACCAGTGGTTCGCACGAACGGTACAAAAGCAAGGAACGTCTTGCCTGGGAACGGGAGTTTGATTGTAATGTGAAGATGCGTTCCTGGATCATCGAAAACGCTTTGTGTGATGAAGAAACCCTGCTGGCCGTTGAAGCGGAAGCTAAAGTAAAAGCGCAGGCGGCCCGCAAAGCAGCCTGGGAAAAATATATTACACCCATCAAAGAACAGGTGCAGTTGTTTGCAGCACTGGCAGCACCGGTAGCTGATATTGCCGGCGCTGATGCCGGTATAGTGAACACGTATATCCGCGATCTCCGGAATAACCGCGAGCCGCTTCGCCGCGATATCCTGAAGGCCAGCGCTATGATCCTGCTGAAAAACAGGCACCTGAAATCAGAAGCGGCTGTACAGGCTTTACAGCAATATTATGATGCTTACCTGGCAGAAGAAAAAAAAGTGTACAATACGCTGTTACATGCCACCGGCGTTAACTCTGCCCTGAATGTACCGGTAGTACCGCCTGCATATGAAGCAAACAGCATCACTGTAAACGGATACGAAATACTGAATAAATATTTTGATCAGCTGTTCACCAACAACGACCGCGTATTTGCCTTCGGCGAAGACGTGGGAAAAATTGGTGATGTGAACCAGGGCTTTGCAGGATTACAGCAAAAGCATGGAAAAACACGTATAGCCGATACCGGTATACGTGAACTAACCATCATGGGACAAGGCATAGGGCTGGCATTGCGCGGCCTGCGTCCCATTGCTGAAATTCAATACCTGGATTACCTCCTGTACGGCCTGCAACCACTCAGCGATGATGTGGCTTCCCTGCAATACCGCACCAAAGGGATTATGCACTGCCCGCTGATAGTACGCACCCGCGGCCATCGCCTGGAAGGCATCTGGCACAGCGGCTCCCCCATGGGCATGATCATCAACTCCCTGCGTGGTATGCATGTATGCGTACCTCGTAACATGGTACAGGCTGCCGGTATGTATAACACATTGTTACAGGCCAACGAACCTGCGCTGGTAATAGAATCACTGAACGGTTACCGTCTGAAGGAAAAATTACCGGCTAACCTGGGAACTTATACCGTGCCGTTGGGCATCCCGGAAATACTGCATGAAGGAACAGATGTAACTATTGTTACCTATGGTTCCATGACCCGCATCGTAGAGGAAGCCATGGTAACACTGGCGGAAACAGGTGTCTCCTGCGAACTCATTGATGTGCAAACCTTGCTGCCTTTCGATATTCACCACAGTGTTGTGAAATCGCTGCAGAAAACGAACCGCATCCTTTTTATAGATGAAGACGTGCCTGGTGGCGGAACTGCATATATGTTCCAGGAAGTAATTGAAAAACAGGGCGGCTACCGCTGGCTGGACGTTGCTCCACGCACCATGAGCGCACAGGCGCACCGGCCGGCATACGGCTCCGACGGAGACTATTTCTCCAAGCCCAATACAGAGGATGTAGTAAAAGTAATTATGGAGATGATGCAGGAATAGTTGCACACTTTTAAATCATACAAAGGCCGGTATCCTCAACAGGTGCCGGCTTTTCCTTTAATAGGCGAAGCCACCATAACAGCGTTTTATCTGCTGGATGGTGGCTTCTTAAATTAAGCAGTTTGCAGGCTTAGAGGTATATCGTGCTATTATGGCGCAGCAAAGGTCACCTGATTTTTTCGATGCAGGAAGAGATGCGACCGGAGTTAATGATTATTTCATCTATAACGTATCTTGTTTTATAAAACGAAGCACATGAAAAACATCGTAGTACTGGACGGACATACCCTGAACCCCGGGGATCTCGACTGGAGCGCACTGCAGGCATTAGGCAACGTAACATTCTACGACCGTACACCTGAGCACGAAGTAGCGGCAAGGTCAAAGGATGCGCATATTATACTAACCAATAAAGCCGTTGTAAGCGGGGAAACCATCCGGCAGCTGCAACAGCTGGAATATATTGGTGTAACCGCTACAGGCTTTAACATAGTGGATATACAGGAAGCGAGGAACCGGCATATCCCGGTATCAAATGTGCCTGCCTACAGTACCACATCTGTTGCACAGCTAACTTTTGCGCTGATCCTTGAATTGTGCCATCACACCGGTTTGCATGCAGAGAGCGTACGGGCAGGGGAGTGGAGCAGCAGTATTGACTTCAGTTACTGGAAAACACCGCTCACAGAGCTGGCCGGCAGTACGCTGGGAATTGTGGGACTGGGACAGATAGGGCAGGCGGTGGCCCGCATTGCACTGGCATTTGGCATGAAGGTAATTGCCAATCATAAACATCCGGAAAGGGATGCCATGCCAGGTGTTGATTTTGTAGACCTGGCCACCTGTTTCCGCGAAGCGGATATTGTTTCGCTGCATTGCCCGCTGAATCCTGCTAATAAAGAATTTGTAAATGCGGAGCTGCTGGCTACTATGAAAAAGAATGCTTTCCTGGTAAATACCAGTCGCGGCCCCTTGATCCGGGAGGCGGATCTGGCAGCTGCCCTGGAGAAGGGAGTTATTGCCGGTGCTGCATTGGATGTATTATCCACAGAGCCGCCACCAGCCGGGAATCCTTTGATCACTGCGCCTAATACCATTATCACCCCTCATA
>NZ_DATMTE010000155.1:0-11477 GCF_035564935.1 Chitinophaga sp.
CTTTGAACATTTCCAGCATACGGTCGGTTACCACAAAACCTCCTACCACGTTGATCGTACCCAGTATTACGGCGAGGAAGCCGATGATCAGTGCGGGATAATTATCCGTTTCTGCTTTTCCCATTACAATAATAGCCCCGATGATCACCACGCCGTGAATGGCATTAGCGCCGCTCATCAGCGGGGTATGCAATACAGATGGCACCCTCGAAATCACTTCTATTCCCAAAAAAACAGACAGGATAACGATGTAGATAAGATCGATATGCTGGTGAAGAAAAGTTAAAATATATTCCATGTCAGACGGGTATTTTACGATCTCAACTACTAAGCGGGCTGCATCAGGTTTTTCACACGTTCATTCACTACTTCCCCGTTGTGCGTAATGCAGGCGCCTTTTACAATATCGTCTTCAAAATCCAGGTGCAGCGCCCCTTCTTTTGTAAGTATCAGTTTCAGGAAATTAAATACATTTTTTGCGTATAATTTGCTTGCATCAGCAGGCATGGTAGCCGGCAGGTTGGAATTTCCGATGATGGTAACGCCTTTATACTGCACGGTTTCATTGTTCTTTGTAGCGCTGGTATTGCCGCCGGTAGCCGCAGCGAGGTCTACAATCACGGCGCCGGGGCGCATGCGGTCCAACATTTCATTGCTCACCAGTACCGGTGCAGCCTTCCCGGGGATCTGCGCCGTAGTGATCACAATATCTGCTTTGGCAATGCTTTCAGCGATGCGTTGCTGCTGCTGTTGCTTATAGGTATCGCTTTGCTCTACGGCATAACCGCCTGCGGCGGAAGCATCTGCGGCCCCTTCCACTTCCACAAATTTTGCACCCAGGCTCATTACTTCTTCCTTAACGGCGGGCCTGGTATCAAATACTTCCACTACAGCTCCCAAACGGCGGGCAGTGGCAATAGCCTGCAAACCGGCAACGCCGGCGCCCAGTATCAATACCTTTGCGGGGGCAATACTGCCTGCTGCGGTCATGAACATGGGAAAATAACGGGAATAGCTATACGCCGCCAGCAGCACCGCCTTATAACCGGCGATATTGGCCTGTGAGCTAAGCACATCCATTACCTGTGCGCGGGTGGTGCGGGGAATAGTATCTAAACTGAAGGCGGTAATATTACGGGAAGCCCAGTACTCCACTTCGTTTGCACGGTACAGAGGTTGTAGAATACCTGTGATGATTTTCCCTGAAGGGATCTGGTCTGTTATTTCCCTGGAAGGAGGTTGCAGGGTAAAAATGATGTCGGCACCAGTGAGGATCTCTGCAGCTGTTTTTATTTGCGCACCTGCCTGCATATAGGCGTCGTCGTTATAAAAAGCATTGTCGCCGGCGCCCTGCTCCACCCACACGGTTACCGACATTTGCTGCAGTTGCTTTACTACTTCAGGGACGAGGGATACCCTGGTTTCGCCGTCTTTTTCTTTTAAAATTCCTGCAATCATCTGGTGGAAATTTATAATGGAATTTAAGAAAAAACGGCAACAAAGAAACTATTTTTCTCTTTAATTTTTCTTCAGAGATGCGGCCAAAGCGGCGGCATGTTGCAGTAAAGCCGGGATGGCTACGCCTTGCAGGTAATTCCCCGTGATATGAATACCGGGATATTTTTTTTCAAAGTCTGTTACTGCGTTCCGCAACTTAACATGACCTACATTCAATTGCGGGATCGCTTTGTTCCAGGTGCTCAACTGCTGCATTACCGGCGGGGCCGAAAGATGCAGTAAAGCCATTATTTCAGCCACCACCTTTTGTTGCAGGGTGGCCTGATCCATTTGATCGAACAAACCTTCCTGCCTGGCTCCTCCCAGGAATACAGTGAACAGGATTTTCCCCGCAGGCGCTTTACCGGGAAAAATAGCGGTGTTACAAATAGCGCCAAGGAAATGCATATGTTCTGCATTTGGCACCAGGAAGCCGAAGCCATCCAGCGGCTGTGGCAAAGCGGTGGCATCAAAACCCAGGTGCAGCACCGCCATGCGGGGATAATGCACATTGTTCAGTAAAGCAGCTGCCTCTGCATCGAGGTGGGTAATAACTTCCGCTGTACTGTAAGCAGGTGTGGCCAGTATAATTTTTTGGGCAGCATAATTTTCCGGCGCACCATTTTCCACTACGCTCACGTTGTATCCAGCATTGGTGGCAGTGATATCCGTTACTTTGCAGTTAAAACGTACCGGCGTAGTGAGTAATTGTTGTAAGCGGTTTGTGAGCAACTGGTTGCCGCCCTTGAAACTGATAATTTTCCGGCCGCCCATGGCGCCTTTATCTTTCATCAGCCCTTTGGTTACGCTGCCGTATTCCCGCTCCCACCGCGGCAGTGCGGGCAATACTTCCGCAATGCTCATCAGGTCGGGATTACCGGCGTAAATGCCTGACAATACCGGGTCGAATACATATTCTGCAATCTCTTTATTAAATCTTCTTGTTACAAAATCATTAACGGTTTCTTCTCCTGTTGCAGGCGCCGGTTTACGGAAGCGCTCTGTAAACAGCCGCCATTTACTGCTGCGGCTCAGGTAAGGAGAACCCATGATCTTAAAGGGATGTGGAGAAACGGCGTGTAATTGATTCCGCCTTACCAGGAACCGGTTTTTGCTGGCGGCGGTTGCCTGCAGGACTTCATTGTCCAGCCCCAGTTCCGAAAAGTATTGCAGCAGTTCAGGAGAAGCTGCAATGGTATTGGCGCCTGCGTCCAGTTCAAAACCATCTTCCCGTATCGATTTCATTACACCACCGGTGTGATCCGAAACCTCCAGTACCTGGTAAGGTACCTGCAGTTTCTGCAATTCATACGCAATACTGAGCCCGGACAGGCCGGCGCCAACAATCAATACGGGTTGAACGGACATATGGCAAAATTTAAACAGCTTCAGTGGCAATGATCTGTGTGCAGTATTTCACTACTGCTTTTACCCATAACGGGTGAATATTCAGACATGGAATCATGGTAAAAGATTCACCGCCGCTGTTGAGGAAAGCATGTTTTCCTTCCACAGCTATCTCCTCCAGGGTTTCCAGGCAATCCGACACAAACGCCGGGCACACGATCAGCAACCTCTTTTTCCCTTCGGCAGGCAACGTTTCCAGTAAACCAGCCGTATAAGGTTTCAGCCATTCTTCACGGCCCAGCCTCGACTGGAAGGAGATGCCCCATTTTTCGCGCGGCAGTCCCAGCTTTTCTGCTACCAGCTCGGTAGTAACAGTGATCTGGTGACGATAGCAAAATTGATGGGCAGGTGATTTCACATGACAGCAGTCGTTCACTTTCATGCAGTGCGCACCGGTAGGATCTGCCTTACGCATATGCCGTTCCGGTAAACCATGATAACTGAATAATACGTAATCATAGTCCTGCTGCAAATATGGACGCATGCTTTCGGTAAGTGCATTGATATAATCCGGTTCATCGTAGAACGGAGGCACTACCGACAGCTTGAATTTATATTTTTTCTTTTTATAGATCTCCTGCGCGTACGCTACGGCTGTTTCGTAGGAAGACATGGCGTAATGAGGATACAGGGGCAGCAGCACTACTTCTTTCAGATCAGGATTTTGTTTAAGAAGATTATCATATGCTACCTGAGGATGCGGATTGCCGTAACGCATGGCTATTTCCACCGGTATCTCCATATCGTTCTGCACAGCCATCTGCAGTTGTTTCGTTAATGCTACCAATGGCGATCCTTCTTCCCACCAGATAGATTCATAAGCCCGGGCAGATTGTTCCGCACGCTTTGGTACAATGATCCCTTCGATTAAGATCTTACGGAATAACCACGGATAATCAATTACGCGCTTATCCATCAGGAACTCATTCAGATAACGCTTAACATCCGGCACAGCGGTGGAATCAGGCGATCCAAGGTTCATTAATACTATTCCTACATCAGATTTAGACACCATCTCTTTTAAATTGGTGCAAAAGTAAGCAAAAAGCCGAAAGCGAAAAGCTTTGCAGGAGATGCGATAACTGTCATTCTTTTGTAAAGGCAAAAACTGATAAAAATCATTTTTTCGTCGTAATGATTACCAGTAGTAGAAATGACACACTAATGACAGCTAACCCCTTTTGTTTGGGGCGTATGAAAGTACTTTTGCAACCGGAAGCTTATACAAGAACATGCAGGTCAGTCATTCAAAAGAAATAGCAAATTTTCATATTGTTGGGATCAACTATAAGAAAACAGACGCTGCTATCAGGGGATTATACGCCATCAATCCGGCTCAGTATCAACAACTCCTGGAGCATGCCAGGGTTGTGCAATTAGACGATCTATTTGTACTCTCTACATGCAACAGGACGGAAGTATACGGATTTGCAGCGGACCCCGGGCAGTTGATAGATTTGCTTTGCAGGGAATCAAACGGCGACAGGAGCCAATTGGAAGAATTAGCCTATACCAAATCCGGGGAAGAAGCCATCAGGCACTTATACCAGGTAGGAACGGGCCTCGATTCCCAGATCCTCGGCGACTATGAAATTATAGGACAGATACGTAATGCTGCCAAATTTGCCAAGGCGCACCAAAGCCTGGGCAGCTTCCTGGAACGGCTGGTAAACAGCGTACTGCAGGTATCCAAACTCATCAAAACTGAAACGGGGCTCAGCAAAGGCACTGTATCTGTGGCTTTTGCCACGGTAAGAATGCTGGAGCGCATCTGCCCTGATATAAAAAATAAAAAGATCGTATTACTGGGTGTAGGTAAAATAGGACGTAACACCTGCAAGAATATGATCGAATACCTCGGCGTAAAAGAGGTGACCCTTATTAACCGCACGCTGCAGGTAGCCGCTGAATTTGCCGGTCAGCACGGATTGAAATACGCACCGTTTGAAAATATGGTGAGCGAAATGCAGCAGGCGGATATTATCCTCGTTGCTTCCAATGCACCACAGCCAACAGTGCTGGCAGAACACTTCCGGAACAGTTCCCCCAAACTCATCGTGGACCTGTCAATTCCCTTTAATGTGGAAGCTGCAGTAGGCGAACTCCCGCATATTACGCTGGTGAATGTGGATGAACTCTCCAAAGTGCAGGACGAAACCCTGCAAAACAGGCTGGGAGAAGTACCGAAGGCCATTGCCATCATCGATGAATACATGGAAGAATTTCTTTACTGGTACAAAATGCGCAAACATGCCGTAGTACTGAAGGCGGTAAAAGATAAACTGCAGGAAATACATACACGCGAAATACAGCAGCAGAAGAACGGAGGACACTACAACATGGAAGATATAGAACTCGTATCTTCCCGCATTATACAAAAAATGATTAATCTCATGGCAGGAAAAGTACGTAAGGAAACAGATAAAAGTGACCAGTACATCGCCATGATCAACGATATTTTTGAGACAGGAGTTAACCAGGAATAAACAAATGGATAAAGTTATCAGGATAGGCACAAGAGAAAGTCAGCTGGCCTTGTGGCAGGCAAACCAGGTAAATGATCTGCTCACCGCCCAAGGTTACCGCACCGAACTGGTACCCATCAAAAGCGAAGGAGATATAGACCTGGTAACACCCCTCTATGAAATAGGCGTACAGGGCATTTTCACGAAAAGCCTCGACCTGGCACTGCTCAATAACCGTATAGACGTTGCCGTTCACTCTTTTAAAGACGTTCCTACACAACTGCCAAAGCAAATTGTACATGCCGCTATCCTGCAACGCGGGCCGGTAAAAGATCTGCTGGTATATAAAAACAATACAGATTTCCTCTCACAACCAGGCTATATTGCTAACATTGCCACCAGCAGTGTGCGCCGTAAAGCACAATGGTTGCGGAAATACCCCCAACATCAGCTGCATAACCTGCGCGGTAATGTAAATACCCGTTTGAGAAAACTGGATGAAGAAAACTGGGACGGCGCCATCTTCGCAGTGGCAGGCCTGGAAAGGATCAATGTACGCCCTGCTAACTCCATTGACCTCGACTGGATGTTGCCGGCGCCTGCACAGGGTGCAGTAGTGGCTGTTTGCAGGGAAAACGACCAGTTTTGCCTGGATGCCTGCGCAGCTTTCAATCACGCAGACACTGCCCTTACCACACACATTGAACGCGAATTTTTACGCACCCTGATGGGCGGATGCACCACCCCCATCAGCGCTTACGCTTATATACAAAACGATCATATTCACTTCAGCGGTGAGCTTTGCAGCCTGGATGGCGCCCGCTACTTCAGCATTTCACGCGAAGTACCGGTAAGCCAGGCCCATCACCTGGGAAAAGAAGCTGCAGAAGATATTATGGCGCAGGGCGGCGCTGAAATAGTAGCACAGATCAGAAATGCTAAATGATAAATACCGCATATTAAGCACCAGGCATTTAACAGACAGCTCCATTGCTGTTGCTGGTGAAAACGGTATTCGCATAGATGTACAGGACTTTATACAGATAAAACCGCTGCTGAATGAAGCATTGATAGGCGACGAACACATGTTGGAGGTTTTCCGCCCGGAAGCAGTGCATGTATTCACCAGTGCCAATGCGGCGAAAATACTGGCAAAATATTATCTCCACCAGGATGCTACCTGTTACGTGATCCACGAACCTGATGTATGCTGTATTTCCGGCAGTACCCGCAAAGCAGTGGAAAAAGCATTCCCTGGTTGTAAGATCCTGGCGGAATCGGCCTATGGCAGCGAACTGGCCAATGCCATTGTACAACTTGGCCATGTTAGTTCCGTTAATTTTTTCTGCGGTAACATCCGGAGAAATGAATTGCCCGATGGGCTGAAAAAAGCAGGTATTGAAGTAAAGGAATTTGTAATCTACGAAAACATTCCCGCCCCTGCCGTGATAACAGACGACTACGACGGCATATTGTTCTTCAGTCCAAGCGCTGTTAAAAGCTACCTGTCTGCCAACAGGATCAACAGCAAAACCGTTTGCTTTGCCATTGGCAGAACAACCGCCACAGCCCTGAGAGAGCACAGCGATAACAAAATTATAATGAGTACCAATATCAGTGAAGACAGCATGGTGCAAACTGCTATATTTTATTTTAACAACATTAACTGCTACGAATGAGCGCATTGAAGAACGACTTACTGCTGAAGGCCCTTAAAGGTGAAACCGTTTCCCGTACACCCGTATGGATGATGCGCCAGGCTGGTCGCTATTTACCGGATTATATCAAACTCCGTGATAAGTATACTTTTTTTGAACGCTGTGAAAACCCGGAACTGGCCACTGAAATAACTGTGATGCCGGTAGACCAGGTAGGCGTTGATGCAGCTATTATTTTTTCCGATATCCTGGTGGTGCCACAGGCAATGGGCATGGAAGTGCAACTGGTAGAAAAAGTAGGCCCACTGCTCCCCGCTCCTGTTAAAACCGCACAGGACCTGCAGCGTTTATGCGTTCCCGATGTACAGGAAAGATTACACTATGTTTTCGACGCCCTGAAGCTCACAAAAAAAACACTGGATGGCAAAGTACCGCTGATAGGCTTTGGCGGCGCTCCCTGGACCCTGCTCTGCTACATGGTGCAAGGCAAAGGCTCCAAAACTTTTGATGAAGCAAAAGCATTCTGCTACCAGCAGCCTGCCGTAGCGCATCAGCTGTTGCAGATGATCACCGATACTACCATCGCTTACCTGAAAGCACAGGTGGCCGCAGGCGCTGATACCGTACAGGTATTTGATTCCTGGGGCGGTTTGCTCAGCCCGCAGGATTTTGAAGTATTCTCTTTACAGTATATACGCCAGATAGTAGCTGCCATGAAAGATGTTTGTCCTACTATTGTATTTGCAAAAGGCGCCTGGTTTGCCCTGGAAGATATGGCCGCTACCGGCGCACACGGACTGGGTATCGACTGGTGTATTAAACCGGAACTGGCCCGGCAGTTTGCCGGCAGCAATATTACGCTGCAGGGCAACTTTGACCCCGCTAAATTGCTGGCGCCCATCCCGGAAATTGAAAAAGCAGTAAAGGAAATGCTGAAAGGCTTTGGCAAACAGCGTTACATCGCCAACCTGGGACATGGTATTTTACCAAATGTTCCCGTTGATCACGCCAGAGCATTTGTAGAAACCGTTAAAGCGCACGGATAATTACCATGAGCATTAAAGATAACTTCATATCGTTTATACATGGCCTCCAGGATGAGATCTGTGCAGCACTCGAACAAACGGACGGCAAGGCCCTTTTCCGGGAAGACCGCTGGGAACGCCCCGGCGGCGGCGGTGGTAAAACACGGGTAATTGCCAACGGCAATGTATTTGAAAAAGGAGGCGTTAATACCTCTGTTGTTCATGGCGAATTGCCGGAAGTAATGGCGCAGCAGTTTGGTGTTACCAACAGCCGTTTCATGGCCTGCGGCATCTCCCTGGTGCTTCACCCGCTGAACCCTTTTGTGCCTACTGTACATGCCAACTTCCGCTACTTTGAATTGTATGACCAGGACGGAGCGCTGAAAGACAGCTGGTTTGGCGGTGGTGCAGATCTGACGCCGTATTACCTGGAAGAAGAAGACGGTATTCATTTTCACCGTACCTTTAAAGATGCCTGTGATCCGTTTGGAAAAGAACTGTACCCGGCCTATAAGAAACACTGCGACGAATATTTTATCAATAAGCATCGTAACAACGAAGCACGCGGTATAGGCGGAATTTTTTACGACTACCTCCGGCCCAATGCAAACAGATCAGCAGAGGCACTCCTGGAATTTTCCAAAGCAAACGGAAAAGCTTTCCTTGATGCTTATCTCCCGTTGGTAGAAAAAACAAAACACCTTCCTTATACAGAAGCACATAAAAACTGGCAGGCGTATAGGCGTGGGCGTTATGTGGAATTTAATCTTGTTCACGACAGGGGAACGCTGTTTGGGTTAAAAACAAATGGCCGTACGGAATCCATCCTGATGAGTTTGCCGCCGGTAGCCCGCTGGGAGTACGATTTCCATACCACTCCCGGCAGTCCCGAAGCACAGCTGGAAGAATACCTGAAGCCAAGAGAATGGGTAAAATAATGTTCCGGCAGACGATATAAAAACAATAAAAATTTTTATAAAGATGATCAGAAGAAACAGAATTTTAAGAGTATCTCCCGCTATTCGCGCGATGGTGGCGGAAACAATTATAACGCCCAACGATTTTATGGCGCCGTTATTTGTTACCGAAGGAGAAAATGTGAAGGAAGAGATCAGCTCTATGCCAGGTTATTTCAGGTATTCTCTTGACCTCACTATTAAAGAAGCAAAGGAACTCTGGAGCCTGGGTATTAAAAGTGTACTGCTGTTTGTAAAAGCACCAGATAGTGTAAAAGATAACAAGGGTACCGAAGCGGTAAATCCTGATGGCCTGATGCAACGCGCTATCCGTGGCATTAAAAATGCCCTTCCCGACATGGTGGTAATGACGGATGTGGCGCTGGATCCTTACTCTTCCTACGGCCATGACGGTATTGTGGAAGGAACAGAAATTGTAAACGATCCCACCGTAGAAGTGCTGGCCCGTATGAGTCTCAGCCATGCACAGGCAGGCGCCGACTTTGTAGCGCCAAGCGATATGATGGATGGCCGCATCCTGGCTATCCGCAATATCCTTGAGGAAAACGGTTTCGATAAAACAGGCATTATGGCTTACAGCGCCAAATATGCTTCCTGCTTTTACGGTCCCTTCCGCGATGCGCTGGATTCCGCTCCCGGCTTCGGCGATAAGAAAACTTACCAGATGGACTATGCCAATTCCCGCGAAGCAATTAAGGAAACACTCATGGATATTGAAGAGGGCGCTGATATTGTAATGGTAAAACCAGCAATGGCCTACCTCGATATCATGCGTATTATAAAAGATCGTGTAACCGTTCCGGTGAGTGCCTATCATGTGAGCGGCGAATATGCCATGATCAAGGCAGCAGCGCAAAGAGGCTGGCTGGATGAAAACAAGGCGATCCTGGAAACTATGACCAGTATGAAACGTGCCGGTGCGGATCTGATCGCCACTTACTTTGCAAAAGACGCGGTAAAACTGCTGAATGCATAATTCCCTATCTTGCGTAAAATAATAAACCACCAACAGATGTACAGCAAAAGTGAAATGTTATTCGGGAAAGCAAAGCAGGTAATTCCCGGCGGTGTTAACTCTCCCGTACGCGCATTTAAAAGCGTAGGCGGCACGCCCGTGTTCATGGAACGTGCGAAAGGCGCTTATATGTATGATGTAGATGGTAACCGTTATATCGACTATATCAATTCCTGGGGGCCGATGATACTCGGTCATGCTTACGAGCCGGTAGTAAAGGCCATACAGGAATATGCCACCTACTCCACCTCTTTCGGTGCGCCAACAGAACTTGAAATAAAGATTGCAGAACTGATTGTGGGCATGGTGCCTAACATCGATATGATACGCATGGTAAACTCCGGTACAGAAGCCTGTATGACAGCCCTCCGGCTGGCAAGAGGTTATACCGGCCGCAATAAGTTTATCAAATTTGAAGGTTGCTACCACGGGCATGCAGATGCATTCCTGGTGAGCGCCGGCAGCGGTGTGGCTACCCTTGGCATTCAATCAGTGCCGGGTGTTACCACTACCGTAGCAGAAGATACGCTGACTGCCCCCTACAATAATTTACCTGCAGTAGAACAGTTGATTGCAGATAATCTCCAGCAAATTGCTGCGATAATTATTGAACCGGTAGCGGGCAACATGGGCTGTATCCTTCCTCAGCCGGGCTTCCTGGAAGGGCTTCGCCAGCTTTGCGATGACAACAATATCCTGCTGATCTTCGATGAAGTGATGACAGGTTTCCGTCTTGCACGTGGCGGCGCGCAGGAATTACTGGGCATCCGGGCCGACCTGGTGACGTTTGGTAAGATCATCGGGGCGGGTATGCCGGTAGGTGCGGTAGCCGGTCCGAAAGAGATCATGGAACATCTTGCCCCTGCCGGAAAAGTATACCAGGCGGGCACTCTGAGCGGTAACCCTATTGCAATGATTGCCGGTTATACCTTGTTGCAAACACTGAATGACCATCCCGTTATTTACCAGCAACTGCAGGAAAAAGCAAGCTACCTGGTAAATGGGTTAAAAGAAGCATTTGGCGCCGCAGGCATAGTGCATAGCATTAACCAAATGGGATCAATGCTGAGCGCACATTTCACGGAATACCCGATCGTGGATTTCACTGCCGCCTCCGCTGCCAATAACGAATTATTCAAACGTTTCTTCCATGCTATGCTGGATCGTGGCATTTACCTGCCGCCTTCTGCTTTCGAAAGCTGGTTTATGAGTAATGCACTCACTACCGAAGATTTGGACGAAACCATTGCTGCTGCTAAATCTGCCATGCAGGCAATAAAATAGTTAACAATTCAATCCTGTGCAGAGTGGAAAAGGCTGTATCATAAATAATGATGCAGCCTTTTGTTATTTTTAGTGGCGTGAGTAAGCCAGATCACAATACAATTAACCAGCTGATATTATTTATGATAGATAACGGTTTGCCCCGGGGA
>NZ_DATMTE010000156.1:0-7601 GCF_035564935.1 Chitinophaga sp.
AATTTTCATAGTTAACAGATTTAAGTAATACAACAAACCTAGCGCTAAATAAGTTCCGGCAAAACAGGGTTACCCAAAGGATAGCGGTAACCTCCACGATAGCGGTGTATTATGTATCTTTAGACCGGAAAGAAAAAATGAATGTATGCGAAAAGAAAATTCCACCAATGCTATCAACGGAAAACAGCTGCGCGGCGACTGCGGCACAGCATATACCCTGTCGTTGATCGGCGGTCGCTGGAAGCCCAGCATACTGTGGCGCTTACTGGATGGTAAGCTTCGCTATAACGAACTGAAAAAGTCGATCACCGGGATTTCCGAAAGAGTGCTGGTGTTGCAGCTGAGAGAGCTGGAAAACGACCACCTTGTTAAACGGATCGTATACCCCGAGGTACCTCCGCGGGTTGAATATGAGCTCACCCCTCTTGGCTGGAGTATGGAAAGTATGCTCCAGCATATTTCCGACTGGGGTAATATGCACCGGGAAGACGCCATAGCGCGCCAAAAGCCCAAAGAAAGAACTGTAGCGGCTATGGCCGGTAAAGATTAATAAGAAAGTCCCGCATCCTCCAAAGCGCCGGAAGCGAGAGCCGTCCAGTCGGCATCATGTATGTCCTTTGCCAGGATGGTTGCCAGCCGGTTCTGTACCAGGTTGGCCAGTGGCATCGGCGTATACGACTTCCGCGCTGTTTGCAATACAAGGTCCATATCTTTCAAACCCAATGCAGCACTGAAAGAAGGATTACCGGTAAATTTACGGTCCAGGATCATGGCGCCGTAATTACGGAAAATGGGGCCTGAAAATAATGTAGTGGTGAGCATCTCATAAGCCACCCTGGGATCCACCCCGTTTTTCTCTGCCAATGCAAAGGCCTCCGCCATGAGTTCCATAGCTCCCGCAATCATAAAGTTACCCATAAGCTTCAGCACATTAGCGCTGCCAGCATCTTCCCCAAGATCAAATACATTGCGGGCAAACCCTGCCTGTAATAATGGGCGGATCTTTTCTTTGGCCGCAGCAGGACCGGAAATCACTGCATTCCCAGCTTTTGCCGCTGCCGCATCCGGGCGTGCAAATACCGGCGCCGCAACAAATGTAACCCCACACTGGCTATGGCGCACCGATAGCTCCCTGGAAATATCCGGCGAAACAGTGCTCATGGATACATGAATGCCGCCGTTTCCCAGCGCCGCCAATAACGCATCCGTGGCCACAGCCTCCAATGCCTTGTCATCTGCCACCAGGCTCATTACAATGCCGCCCTTCACCGCCGTTTCTTCCGGGCTGCTTACCAGAACGGCGCCCAATTGCTCTAATGGCAGCGCCTTTTCGCGGGTGCGGTTATAAATTCTTAAGGTATACCCTGCCTTCAGCAGGTTTTCTGCAATGGGGTAGCCCAAATGGCCGGTACCGATAAATCCTATGGTTTCCATAATAGTTCTGATTACTTGATGATTCAAATCTATTATTTCGGGAATGATTGGTAAAATATTTTTCGTTCCACCCTTTCACCACTTTTGGCTTATTTACCGTATTTTAATAGTACCACTTCATAAACCGCCACCGCTATGAGAACAATCCATCAATGGCTGGACGAATACGGCAGCAGCCACCGTAACCATACCAACAAACTGATCCACTGGATTTGTGTGCCCGCTATTTTTTTTAGTATCGTTGGATTTTTATATGCCATCCCCTTACCCATTGGCGGTGTACGCGCCTATATTTCAGTGGCGCATGTGGCGTTACTGTTGCTGATCGTCTACTACCTGCGCTTATCCCCTTCCCTGGCAGGTGGTATGTTACTGATAGGCGTTATCTGTTTATGGTTATGGCGGCTCATAGCACTTACCCCGCTGGTAATATGGCAGGTGGCGCTGTTTATTTTTGTGCTGGCCTGGATCGGGCAGTTTATAGGCCATAAGATTGAAGGCGCAAAACCTTCCTTTTTCAAGGACCTACAATTCCTCCTCATAGGACCGGCATGGCTGCTGAGCTTTATCTATAAAAAAGCAGGCATCCGCCTGTAAAAAAATCAGGCGGCAAGATACAGCCGCAGTATATAACTCATTTCATAGAGGATAAGTCCAATAACCAGCGCCCCGTGAAAGATACGGTTACTGGTTTTGATGGCCATCAGGCAAAGGGCAATATGCAGGATATTGCGGATGGGATATTCTATCCCGAAATGATGAAAATAATCGTGCCCTTTTATGAGCGTATCCACCACATCTGCTATAAACGAAAATGCCAGTACGCCAAAAAACCACTTTCGCCTTGAGTAAAAATAATCCTGGTAGCCTTTGTAATCTTTCAAATCATCGGGGTATAGTAATGCACAGAGCAGGAAAAATGTGGTAATATAGGAGATGATAAAGATGTATTCCGGGAAGGTCCATTTCCGGATCGTGTGCAACGGCATCTCCCACCACCAGAAATGTACCAGCAGCACAAAGATGTAGGCTACCCATGAAAGATGTATCCAGTAAGGCTTTTCCCGGTCGGGATGCTGAATGAATTTGGCAGTGCCTTTAAGCAGGTGTGCAATGCTGAGGCTCAGGATAAATCCTATTACCATTCTTACATGGCCGAATGTTTCCATAGCGGGGCGTTTCTATGAATTTAATTCATTGCGCCTGAAAAAACAAAAGCCCCGATTAAGATCGGGGCTTATTTACCTAAACCTACAACTGTTACACTGTTATTGCAACAATATTTTTATGTTGAAAACTGTTTCCGTTAGTGCATAGCAGACGGATCCAGTTTCGCAGCTTTCTTAGCTTTCACCATCAATACAAAAGGTACACAGATAAGGAACAGGATGCCCAGGTACAGGAACACATCCATATAAGATAATATGGCGGCCTGTTTGGTAACACTGTAATCCAGTAATTTATAGCCGGAATTTAATGCCTGGTGAGGATCCATTCCTTTGGCCCCGAATGTGTGCTGTAATCCGTTCACACGGTTAATCACATCAGGGTTGTTGGTATCCAGTTTGGCTACCAGGTCGCTGCGGTGCAGCATATTCTGGCGGGCCATAAATGTAGTGATCAAAGCCACCCCAAACGATCCGCCCAGCTGGCGCATCATACCTGTAAAGGCTGCGCCCTGGCCAATCTGTTGTCCTTTCAAACCTGACAGCGACAACGTGGTGATAGGAATAAAGAGTAAACCCATACCAATACCACGAACAATCAGCATCCAGAAAAAGGCGTCTGAACCGGTATCTGCCGGTGTGATAATTTTATATCCCCAGAAACAGAAAACAAAGAACAGGAACATGCCACTTGCCACGAGGTATTGCTGCGGAATGCCTTTTTCAAGCATTTTACCTATCAGCGGCATCATCACCGCGGTAGTTAACGCCGCAGGGATCATGAGCATACCGGATTGCGTAGCGGTCCATCCAAGGGAACCTTGTGTATACAGCGGGATGATGAAAGTGGAACCATATAACCCGAAGCCCATAATGAACGACAAAATGGTACCAACCCGGAGGTTCCCGTTTTTAAGCACCCTCAGTTCCACGATGGGGTTCTTATAGGTAAGCTCGCGCCATACAAAAAAGAAGAGGGCGAGTACACTGGTTACTGTTAAGGCAGTAATAGTGGCGTCATTAAACCAGTCGTCTTCCTGTCCGCGTTCCAATACAAACTGCAAACAGCCTACCATCACAGCGAGGAGCCCTATGCCCAGGAAGTCGATCTCTGATACGGCTCTTTTTTCACCATACTTCGGGCTGCGCACAAACTGCAGCGTAAGCAGGGTGGCAATTACACCGATAGGAATGTTGATGTAAAAAATGTAAGGCCAGGAGTAGTTGTCTGTGATATAACCACCTAACGGCGGGCCTAAAGTGGGACCAATAATTACACCCAATCCGTAAATGGCCTGGGCGATACCGCGTTTTTCAGGCGGGTAACTTTCGGTGATAATTGTTTGAGAGGTTACCAGCAATGCACCTCCCCCCAGGCCCTGTATGAAGCGGAATATGATCAGCTCCCACATTACGCTTGCGTTACCGCAAAGGAAGGAGGAAACGGTGAATATAATAATAGACGCCGCGAAGTAGTTACGACGACCAAATTGCTGGGATAACCAGCTGGTCATCGGTACTATAATTACGTTACCGATAGCATAGGCGGTAATGACCCATCCGATTTCACTGAGTGTAGCACCCATGTTACCACGCATGTCATTCAACGCCACATTTACGATAGTGGTATCCACTATCTCCAGCAAAGCGCAAAATATAGCGGTGATAGTGATAATCACCCTGCGCGAGCCGTATTCTACCAATGATTCTTGTTGCATGCAGCACTTATATTTTGAATGAAAACAACGGTACCCCGAGTTAATAATTAATGATGAACATGACCTTTCTGTTGATGATCTGTTAGAGCTAATCGATTACGCCTGTCTGTCAATTTTTGCATGGTTCCCACTAATTATTAACTCCGGGTACGTTGCTGTTCATTGATATGATTAGTTGAGATGCACGTCTACCAGCACGTTCATACCCGGGCGCAACTGTTTTATCAGTTCATCGTTAGGGTTATCGAACTCAATTTTTACCGGTAAGCGTTGCACTACTTTTACGAAGTTACCGGAAGCGTTATCCGCAGGCAGCAGGGCAAATTTAGAACCTGTAGCCGGGGAGAAGGACGTTACTTTTGCTTCCAGTCCTTTTTCGGGATAAGCATCAATATGTACGGTTACTTTCTGACCCAGTTTCATTTTATCGAGCTGTGTTTCCTTGAAGTTGGCCACTACCCACGGCGTAGTGCTCAGTACTACGCTGAACAGCGACTGTCCTGCTGTAACAAACTGGCCGGGTTGTACAAAGATCTTTGACAGCACACCGTCTTCCGGAGCGAGGATCACCGCGTAAGACAGGTTCAGTTTTGCATCTTCCACATCTGTTTCACGTTGTTTGATACCTGCATTGGCAATGTTGATCTGCTTGGAGGTAGCGCCGCTCTGGGAAGCAACTACATGCGTCTGACGGCTGGCAGCAGCTTTTTGCTGAGCCAATACATCGAGCTGACGTTCAGCGGTTTGTTTGGCAGCAGAAGCCTGCTCAAATTCCTGTTGGGTGATAGAATGATCTTTGATCAGGTTGGCATAACGCTCGTAATCCTGGCTGGCTCTCCAGAGGTTTACTTTGGCAGCTTCGATCTGTGCATCAATGGTGCTGATCTGTGCCTGCGCTGTGCTGATACCTGCTTCTGCAGCTACTGTAGAAGCCTCGGCAGCACCCAGGTTAGCCTGTGCAGCATAAAGGGCGTTTTCTGCCGCCTGTACTTTAATGGCCAGGTCGCGGTCGTCCAGGACTACTAATGTATCGCCTTTCTTCACGAACTGGTTATCTTTCACTCTTACTTCTTTCACGTAACCGGATACACGGGGTATAACAGGGCTTACATTGGCATCTATCTGCGCGTTATCAGTTTCTTCATGATGTAGGGCATGAATATATTTAGTGATACCAAATGCGCCGCCACCAAGTACCAGCACTGCCAGCACTATGACGAATCCCTTGCTTTTCTTTTTAGGCGCGGTTGTTTCCTGCATGTTTATATTGTTAGTAGGTTTTGTTTGAGTTTGCGTTTCCACGGCTTTGATATTTATTGGTTTGCGGTATTATTTTTTGTTGGATTCCAGTAAACCGGCAGACTGTAACAGCTTGTTATAAGCTACCAGTGCATCGGCCTTTGCATACGCATAGTTGAGGTGCGCCTGCAAATTCGCTACATCGGCATCCAGCAGATCTGTGGTAGTAGCCAGGTTGTTATCGTGTTTATTCTTCGTGATCCGGTAATTTTCTTCCGACTGTTCTATCGCCTTAATATAAGTGTCCATTTTCTTATGACTCAGGAGGTAGTTTTCGTAAGATTGGTATACGTCGAGGTGGATACCATCCACGAGCTTGGCCTCATTGGCCTGTACTTCCGCCAGTTGTGCCTTTGCGTAGTTCACTTTCGTACCTGTTTTCCAGAGGGAAGAGAGATTATATTTTAACCCTACACCGGCTGTCACCGCATTGGTGATCGTTACCACGTTAGGGATATAAGCCGCCACGTATCCGCCGGTTACAGCGAGTGAGGGGAAATAATCGGCCTTTGCTCCTTTTATACCGGCATTGGCTGCTTTCTCCCTGGCGCCCAGCGAAGCCGCATCTTTACGGTTCTGGTAAGCCAGCTGTTCAAACTCTGATACGCCGCGTTCATCTACTTTATTATCTACCTGGAAAACGGTGCTGTCTACCTGGATCACTGTATTATCCGGCAGGCCCAGCATGATGTCCATATTCAGATTGGCCACTTTCAGGTTGTTTTCGGCGTCCATCAGTGCCACTTCGTAATTGGATTGCTGCAGTTCTGCTTTTAAGAGATCGTTACGGGCAAGGAGACCGTTCTTTTCTTTATTGGAAAATTCCTTCACCCTTTCATCCGACTGCCTGATATTTTCCTGCACCAGTGCTACTGCAGCTTTTGCTTTATAAAGGTTGCTGTAGGCAGCAATGGTGTTCTGGATCACATCTTCACGGTCTTTATCCACGTCCAGGCGGGCGGCTTCTGCCAGGTAACGGGCAGATTCTTTACCACTCTGGAGCTTTCCGCCGGCGAAGATCGGCAGTGTTACATTTGCCATCCCATATGCAGCCTGGTTCACTTTAGGGCTTTCGGTTTTGGTTCCTCCGTTATTATCATCTCCCATTTTCAACTTCAGGTCAAGATTCGGTTGTGTAAGCCTTAGATAAGAACCTGAAATGCTTACATCCGGCAACTGGCCTTCATTGGCTTCTTTCAGTGAGGCGGTGGCCTGTTCTACTCTTGCATGGCTCACCTTCAATTGTTTGCTGTTTTGTATACTCAGCGATATGGCTTCATTTAACGAAAGCGGTTTTACGCTCTGTTGTGCGGATGCTGTCTGAAAGAAAAAAGTCAGCAGGATTCCCGATGCAAGCGCATATAATCGTGTGTATATGCTTTTAGAATTCATGTTTTAGGATTGCTTTGAACAATTTTTTTAAATGTGTACTTACTCTGTTTTTCACAGACTCCCTGTATTCATCGTCGTTCAGATCTTCCACCCCGGAGCTGCTTCTTAATATATGCTGGGCAGGTATTACCTGGTGAATAGTCCCGAATAATGTGGTCATCAGCATTTCCACGTCCACATCTTTATAAAAGATGCCCGCCTCCTGGGCGCGTGTAACAATGGGGCGCATCAAACCGAGCATTTCTCCCTTTAGTTGCCAGATAAGATCCCTTATGGGACTTTGCTGGCTGTTCAGCTGTTCGCGGCTCATAATGCATTGGAAATATTGCTCTCCAAGCATTTTATTGACGAACCGGTCGATCAGGCTGTTTATTTTCTCCAGTGGCTCCATCGTATCGTTCTCCAATAATTCATTGATGAACTTCCGGGAAGCTTCCAGCCTGTATTTGAAAATAGTTTCCAGCAATTTGTCTTTCGAACCAAAATAATAGGAGATCATGGCGATGTTCACATCTGCTTCCTGTGCTATATCCCTTACCGATGTGCCATGAAAGCCCTGATCGGCAAATAGCCGCTCCGCAACCTTTAAAAT
>NZ_DATMTE010000157.1:0-4827 GCF_035564935.1 Chitinophaga sp.
TTCCCCCATTATTGCTAATTCCATAAAGGATAATCAGATATCGCCACTTAATAAAATCAAAAAAGATAATCGGCATAATCATAAGTCAGACAACCTTCGCTAAATATCCGTTTTACATCTCCCCAAATCCTTTAAAATCAAAAATGATCAAATCAGGATAATCAGTGTAATCAGCGTAATCCTGAGTCAGACAAAATCCACTTATATCTCCCCAAATCCTTTAAAATCAAAAATGATCAAATCAGGGTAATCAGCATAATCAGTTTAATCCTGAGTCAGACAAAATCCGCTTATATCTCCCCAAATCATCAAAATCAAACATGATCAAATCAGGGTAATCAGTGTAATCAGTTTAATCCTGAGTCAGACAAAATCCGCTCCTTCCGCAGCTGCCGGGTGGTTTTCCGGCTGCCATCTGCACTCCAGCCAGGGGCATCAAAAATATAATGTATGGCTTCACGGAGTGAGCGGGAATGCCTCACGTCGCGCCATATATCCAGCCATTCGTGGGTAGCGATACGGAATGGATTATAGGTATGTATATTTTTGGTGAGACCATATACCGGTCGTTGCTTTTCCGGAGTGAACGTGCCAAACATACGGTCCCAGATAATAAGGATGCCCGCATGATTGCGATCCAGGTAATCAATATCGGAGCCATGATGCACGCGGTGATGCGAGGGCGTATTGAATATATACTCAATGGGCGCCGGTAATTTGTGAATAACTTCTGTATGGATCCAGAACTGGTAGATAAGGCTGATAGCCTGCATACTCATCACTATTATGGGGTGGAACCCTGCAAGCGGCATCCAGAGCCAGAATGTGAAAGTACCGGTTAAGTTGCCTGTCCACGTTTGGTGCAGGGCAGTAGCGAGGTTGTATTTTTCAGATGAGTGATGAATTACATGGGAGGCCCAGAAAAAACGGATACCATGACTGCAGCGGTGAAACCAATAGTAACTGAAATCATCTGCAAAAAAACACAGTACCCATGCCCACCAGGTAAACCCTAATGTAAACAGCCGGAACTGGTAGAGGAAGAGGTAGATGCCAAAAATAACAGCTTTGGTGAAGATCCCGATGAATACATTACCAAGGCCCATAGCGATGCTGCTGAGGGCGTCTTTCGGTTCATACATATTCTTTTTATCGATTGCTGTAAAAACAATTTCCAGCAATATCAGCAGTACAAATCCTGGAATGGCATATGTGATCAGGTCGGGAGGCATACGTGATAACTTTCCGTTACGGAAGTTAACGATTTTTTATGGGGCTTCCAATGGGAGATTAAAGCAAAAATGCCACGGGAAAAACTTTTCCCCGCGGCATTTTATATAAAAAGAGGTATTATTTAAACGTTCTTTCAGCGCGACTTACAGCAGATGTGCCAAACCAGCCGAGGATCTTTGTTTTACCGGAAGGAGTGGTGTTATGAACATTGCTTTTTACATTTTCCAGTACTTTGGCAAATAATCCGCCGGCGTTTACCTGGTTATTTACCTGGGTAAGGAAATCATAACTGGGATGGGTAAGAGAAAGCATTCTTACAATGGCTTTTTCATTTGCCTGGAAAGGTTTGTCGTAATCTGTGATGCCCTCTCTAATTGGTAAAATAAAGGTATTGCCATCAGATACGCCTTCGTCGTAAGAGCCGTCAATGGAGAAGTTGTCTTCCAAACGCCTGAGGGTATCATTGCGGTAGGAGCGGATCCAGTAATAATCGGTTGCACCGGCCAGGTCTTTGGCGTGAAACTTTGCGTAGTAGCCTTCTTTGCCGCTGATAGATTCTTCTTTTGTTTTAAATTCATAAGAGATGGAATCCACTGTTGTTACCCTTTTGATGCTGTCAAAGGCTTCAAATATTTCACCTTTCAATTCTACATGCAGTTTATATCCGTGGCCTATAACACCGATGGCTTTTGCGGAGGCATCGTAAGTGTATTTGTTGTCTTTAAATACGAATGGGTACGAATCGCCGCTGGTCAGATCAAACAGGGTGATCTTCGCATCATCGATGATGGGAGCGGGACTGTTATCAGTATAAGGTACCGACATGGTAAACTTGATGGTTTGTATACCGGCTTCATTGGTAATCCACGCATCCAGTACCGGGTAGGATATTCCTTTCGCAATGTCCAGGTCGATCTTGTCTTCGCAGGCCGTAAAACCTGCAACAACAGCAAACAATATGAGGAATAATGACTTTTTCATCTGGTCTTGAATTTTGGACAATTAAAACTTGAAGTTATATGTGATACCGGGAATGATGGAACCTATGATAGACAGGCGCACTGCTTCCCGTTTGGTTGGATCGTCGTCGTTTTGTTTAAAGTAGATGGTGTAGGCATTCCTGCGGCCATATACGTTATACAGGGAGAATACCCATTCTCCTTTCCAGCGTTTCAGTTGTTTGCCTTTCAGGGTCATCGACAGGTCCAGTCTGTGGTATGCCGGGAGGCGGTAGTTGTTACGTTTTTCGGTACTGTTGTAAGGAATGTCCCAGTCCTGAAATTCCAGCCTGTTATCAGCGAAAGTTCCTGGTGTGCCGGAGGCAAATACCCAGTTGGCCGATAAGGAAGTACGTTTCGTGAAAGTATGGGTTAATACCAGGTTCAGGTTATGTGTACGGTCGTAGCGGTTCAGGAACCATTCATCCATACTGATGCCGGTGGTTTTCCTTTCCGTGCGGGATAAGGTATAGCTTACCCAGCCCGTGGTTTTACCGATATCTTTTTTTGCGTACACTTCCAGTCCGTATGCGCGTCCCTGTGATGGCAGGAGATCTGCTTCGATCAAAGGATTCAGCTGCAGGTTAGCGTTGTCGATATAATCCAGCTGGTTGTCTGTTGTTTTGTAAAATACTTCGGCAGACAGTTCGTAGGCATCGTTGGGCGCATTGTAGAAGTAGCCTGCAGTGTACTGGTCAGACACCATTGGTTTGATATTGTTGGTGCTGGGTGTCCAGATATCCAGCGGCGTAGGGGATGCGGTGTTGGAGAGCTGGTGCATGAACTGTGTGGTTCTGCTATAGGCCAGCTTTACAGCATGCTGATCTGTAAATGCATACCGTGCGCTCAGCCTTGGCTCGAAGTAGTAGTAACCTTTGATGAGGTCATTGGCGCCGTATTCTTTACTGCCAATGAGTGTTTTGCGGATGCCGGGCGTGGTATCGTTGAAGTAGTAGGCAGTTCCTTTTCCTACGAATTGGTAGGCAGATAAACGGCCTCCGTACTGGATACCGAATTTCTTGGTGGGTTTCCATTCATGATCTACATATACTGCCGATTCCAGGGCATGCTGATCAGACAGTTGTTTTACATGCTTAAGATCGCCTTCCGTGCTGGTACCAGTACCGGGTTTAAAGGTATAGTAAATGCCTTGCACGCCGAAGTGCAGGGTGTTGGTGGAATTGATGTAATAGGTGAAGGACGGTTTCAATCCATAGTTAATGATGTTGGAGGTCCAGTCGTAACCCTGTGCATCTTCATTGGCGCCTCTTTTTGAATCATTGCTGAACTTCAGGCTGTAGTCGTACTTACTATAATAAGTAGTGAGGTTCAGGAACAGGCGGTTAGTGAAAACATGGTTCCATCTTACGGTAGCGGTGCTGTTGCCCCAGTTCATGTTTACATCTTTTCCAAAACCAAAAACATCCCTGCCGAAGTAGCCGCTAACAAATACGGAGTTGTTTTTATTGAATTTGTAATTGGCCTTGGCGGTGATGTCGTAGAAGTTAAGCTTGGTATCTTTCATATCTCCCTTCACAAAAGGTTTCATCAGCAGGTCTATATAAGATCTCCTGGCGGCCACGATAAAGGAGGATTTATCTTTTACGAGCGGGCCTTCTACAGACAGGCGGCTGAAGATGTTACCAATACCGCCGTTTACGTTAAAGTCCTGGTTGTTACCATCTTTCATGCGGATATCCAATACAGAAGAGGTTCTGCCGCCATATTCGGCCGGGAAGCCGCCTTTGATAAGGTTCAGGCTTTTTACGGCATCGGGGTTGAAAACGGAAAAGAAGCCGAGCATGTGGGTGGAGTTGTATACAGGGGCTTCATCCAGCAGGATGAGATTTTCATCGCTGTTACCCCCACGTACGTTAAAGCCCGAAGCGCCTTCCCCAACGGTATTAACACCCGGAAGGGTCTGGATGGCCCGGAGTACATCTACTTCTCCCATGAAAGTGGGCATCTTTTTCATTTGCTGTATATCCAGCTTATTGATACTGGTGTTCAGGGTATTAACGGTCCTTTCCTGTTTCTGGCCATTCACCGTAACGGTGTTCAGCTGGCTGCTGGTGGCTTCCATGCTAACATCCAGGGTTATGTTCTTCTTCAGGTCAACGGTAGTTTTGTAGGTACCGTAGCCCATATAGGAGAACTGGAGTTCGTGTTCCCCGGCTGGAAGCGTGAGGGAATAAAATCCGTACTGGTTACTTACTGTACCCAGGCTGGTGCCGCTTTTGCCGATGGAGATGCCTACCAGGCTTTCCCCGTTCTTTTTGTCTTTTACATAGCCGCTTACGGTATACCGTTGCTGCTGTGCGTTAATTGAGTGTCCTGTCAGGATCATAAGAAGGAGTGACAGCAACATGGTTACCTTAATTTTCATAAAAGTCAGGTGCAGTTTTATAGAATGTCTGTTGCGTTTTTGTAGCATGCTTATAAGACGCCGCAAAAATATATTACCCCTACGGGGATAAATTATTTTTTTACATCATGAATATGTTATAACACGTTTAAACGAAAAAAGGAAGGCATTTCGCCTTCCTTTTCAATAAATACGGGGAGACGCTCTCAGTCCAGGATGGCACAGTTAAAC